>DAHUXO010000352.1 GCA_027307095.1 Betaproteobacteria bacterium
CGGGTCCTCGATCGAGCGCGGCACCGACCCCAGCGCGGCCTGGTGCAGGACGACATCGACACCCTCGCAGGCGCGACAGCATGCATCCAGGTCGGTGATGTCGGCTTCGATGAATGCATGCCGCTGCCAACGCTTCGCCCCGACGATGGCGTGCACCTGATCCAGATTGCGCCGGAATCCCGTCGCGAAATTGTCCAGCCCGACGACCTGCTGGTCGAGCCCGAGCAGCGCCTCGACGAGCTGCGATCCGATGAACCCGGCACTGCCGGTGACCAGCCAGCGCAGGGGCCTCGCGGACAGGCGCGCGCGCACCGGATCGAGGGGGTCGTGCGGATCCGACACGCTCTGCATCACGCGGCCTCGATCGCCCGTCGTCGGGAGGATTCCATCACAGCCGCCACACCGAGAATCCGCGGGCCCGCAGCGCATCCGCGTCGGACTGGCACTTGACGTCGGCGTAGACGCCGCCGGGCACGAGCTTCGCGACCAGATCGTCGATCGGGCGAGCGTTGAACTCGCGATGCGCGACGGCGGCGACGATCGCCTGCGCGCGGGGCAGCTCGTCCCATGGGGTCAGCGTCACGCCGTATTCGTGCACGGCCTCGGCCGGATCGGCGACCGGATCGTGAACGCTGACGTCGGCACCGTAGGAGCGCAGCTCGTTGATGACGTCGATGACCCGCGAATTGCGCAGGTCGGGGCAGTTCTCCTTGAACGTCAGGCCGAGCACGGTGACCTTGGCGTCCTTCACCGGGAAGCCTTTCTGGATCATGTGCTTGACCGTCTGCTCGGCGACGTACTTTCCCATGCCGTCGTTGATGCGGCGGCCGGCGAGGATGACCTGCGGGTGGTAGCCCAGCTTGTCGGCTTTGTGGGTCAGGTAGTAGGGATCGACGCCGATGCAATGCCCGCCGACCAGCCCCGGACGAAACGGGAGGAAGTTCCACTTGGTGCCTGCGGCCTTCAGCACGTCGGTGGTGTCGATGCCGATCTTGTGGAAGATCAGCGCCAGCTCGTTCATCAGCGCGATGTTCAGGTCGCGCTGGGTGTTCTCGATCACCTTCGCCGCCTCGGCGACCTTGATCGACGAGGCGCGGTAGACGCCCGCCTTGATGACGCTGCCGTAGACGGTTGCGACGCGCTCCAGCGTCTCCGGGGTGTCGCCCGAGACGACCTTGGTGATGCGCGTCAGCGTGTGCTCGCGATCGCCGGGGTTGATGCGCTCAGGCGAATAGCCGACGAAGAAATCGCGCTGCCATTTCATGCCGGAATGGCGCTCGATCACCGGCACGCAGATCTCCTCGGTCGCGCCCGGGTAGACGGTCGACTCGAACACGACGACCGCTCCGCGCCGCAGGTTCTTTCCTACCGATTCGCTGGCGCCGAGCAGCGGCGAGAAATCGGGCTGGTGCGCCTCGTCGACCGGAGTGGGCACCGCGACGACGACGAAATCGGCGCGCTTCAACTGCGTCGGGTCGGTCGTAACCTCGAGGCCCTTGGAAGCGGCGAGGTCCTCGCGGCTCACCTCGCCGGTCGGGTCGACGCCGCGCCGGTAGGCATCGATCTTCGCCTGCGACAGATCGAAGCCTATGGTCGGGTAGATCTTCCCGAACTCGACGGCCAGCGGAAGCCCGACGTAGCCCAGACCGACGACGGCAACGGTGATCGAATCAGTCATGTCCCGAGGGTTCAGAGGGTTCAGAGGGTTCCCAGCAGCTTCTGCGCTTCGGCGCGGATCGGGGAGTTCTTGTCGAGTTTGGTGGTGAGTGGGTCCAACTCCTTGCGCGCGCCTGCCTTGTCGCCGGACTCGGCAAGGGCCTGGGCCAGGTGCAGGCGAATTTCCGGCTCACCGGGGGCGAGCGAAGTCGCCATGCGCAGCAGCTTGGCGCCACGCGCGGCCTGACCGTTGCGCATCAGCGACCATCCATAGGTGTCGAGGATGTTCGGATTGAAAGGCGCCAGCCGGTGCGCGTGCTCGGCATATTCGAGCCCCTTGGGATCCTTGTCCTCGGTCAGCAGGAACGCCAGGTTGTTCAGCGCGACGACATTGTCGGCGTCGATGCCGAGCACCTTCCGGTACCCGGCCTTGGCCGCCGCAACGTTCTTTCGTTGCTGCTCCTGCTGCGCGAGCATCAAGGGAATCGTCGCGTCGTCCGGATGCTGGGTCATCCATTTGGTCGCCGCCGCGGTCGCCTCGGAGCCCTTGCCGGCATTCTTCAGCGACACGTAATACAGCAACGCAAGCGCGGGCACCGGCTTCCGATCGAGACCAGTCTTGTACGCGAACGCCGCCCCGGACCACTTCTTCTGCGCTGAATAGATGTCGCCCTCCAGCGCATATCCGCCAGGACTGTCCGGATGCTCCTTCTGCATCCCGCGCGCCTGCGCGACGGCTTCGTCGGCCCGCCCGGACAGGAGGTAAGTCTGCGCGAGCGCTGCCACGGCCTGCGGCAGGTCCGGCTTCAATGCCAGCGCCTTGCGCTCGCTGTCGATCGCGCCGGAATAGTCCTTGAGCGCGACCTGCGCCTGCGCGAGCCGCAGGTAGGTCAGCGGGTTCTGTGGCTGCAGCAGGATGAGCTTCTTGAAAGACTCGGCCGCTTCGTTGTACTGCCCCGCGACGAGCTGCGTGGCCCCGACGGCCTCGGTCAACTGCGGGTCGCCCGGAATTGCGGCCAGAGCGCCCTGTGCAGTCGCCACGGCACCCTTGACGTCCCGCTGCCGCTCTTCGAACGCGATCAGCGCGAGCCGGGGGGCGGGCGAGGCGGGACTGGCCGCGACCGCTTTCTCGATCGTCTTCCGGATGTCGTCCGGCGAAGCCCCGGAGACTCCCTGCAGCTCTGCGAGAGCGAGCAACACGGGCCCGCTCTTCGGGTCCTTCGCGAGCATCTTGTCGTAGCGGTCGCGAGCCGCCTGCACGTCGCCGCGCTGCAGATCGATGACCGCCAGGTTGCGTGCGGCCGGGAGGAAATCGGGTTGAAGCT
>DAHUXO010000353.1 GCA_027307095.1 Betaproteobacteria bacterium
GCCACCACATTCATCGCCGACTGGACGCGACTCGCGGCGCCTCTCTGGCAGCGTCGGGCGACCTGCGTGCTGCACGTCGCGGCGGCGGCATTCGCGATCGGGGAGATCGGCGGGCTCTACCTGCGCGGCATCGCGCTCGAATACCGGGCGGCGTGGGAGAGCACGTTCCTCGATGCCGCCGACGTCGCCCGCGTCCTGCACATCGTGCTCTCGCCCGGAGCGCTGATCACCGGCATCGCCGTTCCCGGCACGGACGTGCTGCAGGCGCTGGGCCCCGCAAGCGCCGGGGAGAACGCCGCACGCTGGATCCACCTGTACGCCGGCACCATCGTGGCCGTCGTCGTCGTTCCGAGGCTCGTGCTGGCCGCGATCGCGTGGATGCAGGCGCAGAGCCTGTCCCGGCGCTTCCCGCTGCCGCTCGACGCGCCTTACTTCCAGCGCGTGCTGCGGGCCTGGCGCGCAGGGACGGCGCAGGTGTTCGCCGTGCCGTACAGCTTCGACGTGCCTGCGCAGGCGATGTCGGGCCTGAAGGCGGTGCTGTCGCGTGCATTCGAATCGCCGGTCGCCCTCGAATGGTCGGCTGCGGTTCGCTACGGCGACGACGCGCCGCCGTCGCCCGGTGCATCGCCGGCCGTGGTCGTCATCGTGTTCAGCCTCGCCGCGACCCCCGAAGCCGAGAACCACGGCGCGATCGTCGGTCAGCTCGCGGCGCGCTCATCGGGCATCCCGCTGATCGCGGTCGTCGACACCTCCGAGTTCGGGGCACGCTTTCGCGAGTTTCCGCAGCGGGTGGCAGAGCGCGAGGCGGCGTGGCGGCAGGTGCTCGAGGCGCGGGGCGCATCGCCGCTGTTCATCTCGCTGGCGCAACCGGATCTCGCTGCCGCGGCGGCATCGTTCAACGCCGCGCTCGAGCGGACCCCGCGATGAGTGAGCCGGGCCGGGCGGGCGAATCCGTCGCGTCGGGAGCGGCCCGGGCAATGAACGGATCGCCGCAGGAGATCGCGCTGTCGCTGGTCTCGCACACCAATGCGGGCAAGACGACGCTGGCGCGCACGCTGCTCGGGCGCGATGTAGGCGAAGTGCGGGACGCCGCGCACGTCACCGCTTCGGCCGAGCGCCACGCGATGATCCAGACCGCGCAAGGCGATGCGCTTTCGCTGTGGGACACCCCCGGGTTCGGGGACAGCGCGCGCCTCGTGCGGCGGCTCGCCACTCTCGACAATCCGATCCTGGGATTCCTCGCTTCCACCTGGGACCGGTGGCGCGATCGCCCGTTCTGGTCGAGCCAGCAGGCGGTGATGAACGTTCGCGAGCGTGCCGACGTCGTCCTCTATCTCGTCAATGCGTCGGAACGTCCCCAGGACACCGGCTATCTCGCGCCCGAGATGCAGATCCTCGAATGGATCGGAAAGCCCGTCGTCGTCCTGCTCAACCAGATCGGGGTGCCGCGCGGGCCTGCCGACGAGGCCTCCGATGTCGCGCGCTGGCGCAACGCGCTCGGCGCGCGGCCGATGATCCGCGGCGTGCTGGCCCTCGACGCCTTCGCGCGCTGCTGGGTGCAGGAACGCACGCTGCTGCGCGCCGTCGCCGCCGCGCTGCCGGCGTCGCAACAGGGGGCGTTCGCGCGCCTGGCATCGGCGTGGCAGGCGGCGCGCGAACTGCAGTTCGACGAAGCGATGGCTGCGATCGCGCTGCCGATCGCCCGCGCGGCCTGCGATCGCGAGCGCCTGCCCGACGCCGGGTTCACGGAATCTCTGCGCGAGGTCGGGAAGGCGATCGGCATACCCGGTCGCGACGGCCGCACGAAGGAGGCAGCGATGTCCGCGCTTGCGCTGCGCCTCGACGCCGACATACGCGCCAGCACCGACCGGCTGATCGCGATCCACAGGCTCGAAGGCCGGGCGGCCGCCGAGGTGACCGCCCGGCTCGCCGATAGCATCGTGACCGAGGCGCCCGTCGACGAGCGCAAGGCCGCCATTGTCGGAGGATTCGTTTCGGGCGCATTGACGGGCCTCGCCGCGGATCTCGCCGCGGGCGGATTGACGTTCGGCGCCGGACTACTGGCGGGCGGGGTCGTCGGGGCGCTCGGTGCGGCCGGGCTGGCGCGGGGATTCAACCTGGTGCGCGGCACGACCGAATCGTCGCTGCGCTGGAGTGACGAATTCATCGCCGCCCTCGTACCCGCCGCAATCCTGCGCTACCTGGCCGCTGCGCATTACGGCCGCGGTCGCGGCGAATGGACGGCGAGCGAGCACCCTGCGATCTGGCGCAACACCGTCGAGGCGGCGATCGCGCGCCGCGCGCACCTGTCGACGGCACCGCCATGGGTGCAGCGCGCAGGCGGTTGCGATCCCGAGCGCCTGGTGGAGCAGGTCGCCGCGATGCTGCGCGACGTCGCGCGCGAGGTGCTCGACACGCTCTATCCGGCGGGCTGACGTCTCGGCCATCGGGCCATCCTGGTCATGGCCCGAACAGCTCCTTCGACGGCGGTGGATAGGTGACGACCAGGCCATCGACCTGCGCAAAGGGCGTGAGTCGGTGCACCGATGTCCGCTGCGCGCCGACAATGTCCTCGACGCGGATTCCGCGCACCGTCAGCGCGTCGGCGATCAGCGACCGGTGGCAGCGCCAGGGCACGGCCTCGGCGCACATCAGCGCGCAGCGGTCGTGCGCCGCATCAGCGGCCACCTGGGCGACCTGTGCCGCGAATGCGGCGGTCTGCATGTAGTCGGCATAGCCGCGGAACGAAGAATTGCGCCAGCCGGTGTTGCGGGAGTCCGCGACAGCGTGCCGCAGCCCGCCCAGCCCCGGCATGTGGGCGTAGCCGATGCCCGCCGCGGCGAGGGCGGCGGGGAGCGATTCGCGATTGAACTGCGGGTTGTGACGCGAGCGAGGGACCGTGCGCACGTCGAGGAGCAGCGTGATGCGATGCCGCGCGAGCAGCGCCATGAACTCGGCCAACGGCCGCGTCGAGTGGCCGATCGTGAAGACGGTGTCGGGGACCGGGTCCCCCGGGATCGCAGCCATCGTCGCCACAGCATAGCGGAGGCCGCCGGCGGGGTCCTTGCCAGACGCGAGACGAACGGCGGACAATGCGCGCGCGATGACCAAACCCCGTACACACCAGTTCGACACGCTGTCGCTGCACGCGGGCTCGCGTCCCGATCCCGCGACCGGTGCGCGGGCGACGCCGATCTACCAGACGGCGTCGTTCGTGTTCCCGGACACCGATCACGCAGCGGCGCTGTTCAACATGGAGCGCGCGGGCTACGTCTATTCGCGGATCTCCAACCCGACCTGCGCGGTGCTCGAGGAGCGCATCGCCGCGCTCGAAGGCGGCGCGGGCGCGGTCGCGACCGCGAGCGGGCAGGCGGCGCTGCACCTCGCCATCGCCACGCTGCTGTCGGCGGGCTCGCACATCGTGTCATCGCGCTCGCTTTACGGCGGCTCGCACAACCTGCTCGACTACACGCTGCCGCGATTCGGCATCGACACGACGTTCGTCGATCCGCGCGACATCGACGCCTGGCGCGCGGCGATCCGGCCGCAGACACGGCTGCTGTTCGGCGAGACGCTGGGCAATCCGCGGCTCGAGGTTCTCGACATTCCGACCGTGGCGTCGCTCGCGCATGAGCACGGCCTGCCGTTGCTCGTCGATTCGACGTTCACGACGCCATGGCTCATCCGACCTTTCGAGCACGGGGCCGACCTCGTTTTCCATTCTGCGACCAAGTTCCTGTCGGGCCATGGCGTGGCGATCGGCGGCCTGCTCGTCGATTCAGGGAGCTTCGACTGGAACGCAGATGGGACGCGCGAGAAATTCCCTACGCTGACCGCGCCTTACTCGGGCTTCCACGACATGGTCTTCGCCGAGGAGTCGACGACCGCGGCGTTCCTGCTGCGCGCGCGCCGCGAGGGCATCCGCGATTTCGGCGCGTGCATGGCGCCGACGACGGCGTTCCAGATCCTGCAAGGGATCGAGACCCTGCCGGTGCGCATGGCGCGCCACGTCGAGAACGCACGCGTGATCGTCGATTTCCTGCGCGACCATCCGCTGGTTGCCGGCGTCGGCTACCCCGGGCTGCCCGATCATCCCGATCACGCGCTCGCGCAGAAGCTGCTGCCTCGCGGCTGCGGCGCGGTGTTCAGCTTCGACCTGCGTGGGACGCGCGAGCAGGGGCGGCGCTTCATCGAGGCGCTGCGCCTGTTCTCGCATCTCGCGAACGTCGGCGACGCGAAATCGCTGGTGATCCATCCTGCGTCTACGACGCATTTCCGGATGTCGTCCGAGGACCTGCTGCGCGCGGGGATCACCGAGGGGACGATCCGGCTGTCCATCGGCCTCGAGGACCCGTCCGACCTGATCGAGGACCTGTCGCGGGCGCTGTACGCGGCAGGCACGCGCTGATGCGGCTTGCGGTCGCGGGACGCGGTGTCTACGCCTACACCGGGACCCGGGCGCCGGATCCGGCCCTGCCGACGATGCTTTTCGTGCACGGCGCGGCCAACGACCACGGCGTCTTCGCGCTGCAGTCGCGCTATTTCGCGTGGCACGGATGGAACGTGCTCGCGGTCGATCTGCCGGGCCACGGGCGCTCGGAGGGACCGGCGCTCGCGGATGTCGCGGCGATCGCCGACTGGATCGCCGCCGCGGTCGCTGCCGCGGGCGCGCGCGATGCGGTGCTGGTCGGTCATTCGCTGGGCTCGCTGTCGGTGCTCGACTGCGCGGCGCGCCACCCCGGGATCGCCGCGAGGATCGCGCTGCTCGCGCCGGCGGTGCCGATGCCCGTCGCCGAGGACCTGCTCGACGCCGCCGCGCGCAACGACCATCTCGCGTGTGAGCTCATCAACGGCTGGTCCTACGGCCCCGGGAGCCAGCTCGGCGGCAACCGCAACCCGGGGCTGTGGATGCCAGGCAACTCGATGCGCCTGATGGAGCGCACCCAGCCAGGCGTGCTGTCGACCGATCTTCTCGCCTGTCATCGCTACGACGGTGGCCTCGGCTCTGCGGCTGCGGTCGCGTGCCCTGCGCTGGTGATCATGGGCGAACGCGACGTCATGGCCCCGCCGCGCAATGCGCAGGCGCTCATCGGCGCGCTGAAGGACGTGCGCAGCGTGACTATTTCCGGCTGCGGCCATTCGCTGATGGTCGAGCAGCCTGACGCGGTGCTGGATGCGCTGCGCCGGTTCGTGGGCACCACCCCGGCCGGGCGCTGAGTCCGGCAGAGGGGATCGCGCATGCTCACGCCACGGATCTTCGTCGGCGACGCGGAGCCGATGCCCTGCGCAGGCGAGGAATTCCCGTTGCCCGCGGCGGCCGCACGGCATGTCGCGCGGGTACTGCGGATGCGGCGCGGAGACGCCTTGGCGCTCTTTCCGGGTACCGCGGGCGAATACACGGCCACGATCACCCGCATCGACCGGCACGGCGTCGTCGTGCGGGTCGAAGGGTTCGTCGAGGTCGAGCGCGAGGCGGCGCGGCCGCTCACGCTGGTGCAGGCGATGATCGCCGCCGACATGATGGATCTCGTCGTGCGCAAGGCAGTCGAGCTCGGCGCATCCGCGATCGTTCCCGTCCAGGCCGCGCGCAGCCAGGGGCTCGCGCCGGAGCGGGCATCGCGGCGCGTGCTTCACTGGCGCCAGATCGCGATCGCGGCCTGCGAGCAGTGTGGTCGCAATCGCGTGCCTTCGGTCGCGCCGGTCGCCGCGTGGTCCGACTGGCTGACAGGCGTGGGCGACGCTCAGGCACCGATCGCCATCCTCGACCACGAGGCCGAACATTCGCTGGCGAGCGTCGCCGCCGCGTACGCGCCGCGCACGGTGGTCGTCGGGCCCGAAGGCGGATTCACGCGCGACGAGATGGGGGCGGCGCTCGGGCGCGGAGCGATCCCGGTCCATCTGGGACCGCGCATGCTGCGCGCGGAGACTGCGGCGCTCGCCGCGATCGCGATCGTCGGCGCGTCAGGCTGACTCGTCAGTTACGTCGACGGGGACGGCGGGACCGGGCATGCGCTGCGCCCGAAATCCGCCCCCGACTCCCGCGGCGTCAATGCGCCGCACTGTCGCCTGCGATAAGTATGCTGCAGCGCACGCGCTCGATCAGCAGCGAGTCGATCGACCCGCGCCACCATCGCAACGCGAACTTCTTGCTGCGCCGGTGCCCGAGTATCAGGAGGTCGATCTTCAGCGAGTCGACCATCCGAGCGATGACGTCGACGGGCTCGCCGTCCTCGAGGTGCGTGGTCACCGAGAACCCGCGCTCGGTGAGCCTGGTCGCGGCCTCCGTGAGGTCCGCGTCCATGCGGCTGCGGTCGACGGCGAGCGCGGGCTCTGGCACGAATTCGCCGGCGAGCAGGTAAGGCGACGGATCGTGCAGGACGCATACCAGGTGGATTTCGCGGCCTGATATCAGCGTCAGGTGGCTGCATTCGTCGACCGCGAGACGGCTCTCGGGCGAGCCGTCGAATGCAACGAGTATCCTCTGGTACATGACTACCTCCGGTGACTGCGAATGGACCACGCGGGGACGATCGCGACGGCAAACGCTAGGGTAACCATCGCGAAGCATTCATGGAAGGCCCGGGCGGCGTCGGCCGTCCCGAGCCGATCGAGCGTCCACTCAAGCACGACCGCGAGCACGCTCACCCCGGACGCCGGCATTGCGCGGGCGCTCGCGCGGCGGTTGTGGGGCGTCAGGCGAGCACCGGGACCCGCTTGCCGCAAAGAGTCAGCGCCGTCGACGTGATCGCGTCCCACGGGTCGCCGATGCCTATGCCTTTGGCCAGCGCATCGAGCCCGGCCAGCGCGTGCAACAGTCGTTCCGTTTCGGCGGGTGCTACGCGGCGCGCGGCGCGCTCGAGCGCCGACTGGCGCTTGCCCCATACACGCACGCTGCGCAGTGCGCTCGCCAGCGCCATTCCCCGCCGCATCGACTCGTGCAGGGTGGCCAGCGCATGCACATCTTCGGAAAGCTGCCATATGGCCAGCGTGACCGGTTCGGCGGCGTCGCGCAACATCGAGACGATGCGCAGCATGCGCGCGGCATCGCCGGCAAGCCATGCCTCCGACAATTCGAACACATCGTAGCGGGCGACGTCCGCGACCGCGTCGAGCACGGCGTCCTGGTCGAGCGGACCCTGCGGCAGCAGCAGTGCGAGCTTCTCGATTTCCTGGCGTGCGGCGAGCAGGTTGCCTTCGCAGCGCTCGGCCAGGAACGCGAGCGTCTCGCTGCTCCCGTGCTGACCGTTGCGGGCCAGCCGCGAGGCGATCCACGCGGGAAGGGCGGCGCGGTCGATCGCCGGCACCGCGACGGTCACGCCGGCGCCGGCGAGCGCGCTGAACCACGCCGACGACTGGGTCGCGCGATCGAGCCGCGGCAGCGTGATCAGGGTGATGTTGTCGGGATTGGGGTTCTCCGCATAGCGCGCGAGGACTGCCGCGCCTTCGAGTCCCGGCTTGCCGGACGGGATTCGCAGGTCAACGAGCTTGCGGGAACCGAACAGGCCCAGGTTGGCATTGGCCGCGATGAATCCGTCCCAGCGGAAGTGCTGCTCGACGACGAAGATCTCGCGGTCCTCGCAGCCGGCGCGCCTCGCGGCGGCGCGGACCGCATCGGCTGCCTCCAGAGCGGTCAGCGGCTCGTCGCCGTGGATGACGGAGAGCGGCGCGAGGCGCTTCGCAAGATGGGCTTCGAGGGCGTCGGGCCGAAGCTGGACGGGTGGCATCTGTTCCTCCGTTCGCGGATGACGGTTTCCCGGCGGGAATGCGGCGTCGCTACGAGGGCTTTCTCGCCGCCTGCAGCCGGCGAATGAGTTGCTGCACGGCGTCCGACTGCATCTCCTTCAGTAGCCGCTGCTCCTGGGCCTCGCGCGCGAGCACCTCGCTTTCGCTGTACGAGTAGCTGCGCCGCAGCGTGATTTCACCCGGTGGCAGCCATTGCGCGCCGTCGGGCCCGTGGACGCGGAAGTCGACGCGCTTGGTGAGCTGGTATTCGAGCACGCCGCCCGCTGCCGACAGCGAAAGCACTTCCTTGTCGTCGGCGACCCGTGTGATATCGAGCACGACCTGCGCGTCCTGCGCCGACTGGACGACACGCGCGCTTCCCGTGTCGGCGAGCGCACGTCGGAGCTCGGCGGTGAGGGAAGGGGCGCTGGCGCCGTTGACGTAGATCGTCGTGAACGTGAAGTTCGCCTCGCCTCGAAGATGGAATCCGCAGGCGGCGAGCGTGCAGCCCAGGATGACCGAGATCGACATGCGGGCGATCGAGGTCGCTCGCCGGCCGCGCGTTGCACCTGGGAGCCTGCGCGCCGCACGGATCGCGCGCTCGCGCCCATCCGGCGATGTGGCTGCGGCCTCAGAGCACGACATTGACGAGCCTGCCGGGGACGACGACGATCTTCCGGATCGCTGTCACGTCACCATGGCGCGCGACCTCCGGCGCCTGCCGCGCCGCCGCTTCGATCGCCGCGCGATCGGCGGTCGCGGGGACGACGAGCTTGCCGCGCAGCTTGCCGTTCACCTGCAGCACGAGCTCGATCTCGTCGCGTGCCAGCGCCGATGGGTCGACCTCGGGCCAGCGCGCATCGATCAGGTCGCCTTCGGTCGCCGCGTATCCGAGATCATTCCAAAGGAGCCACGTCGTGTGCGGAACGACCGGGTAGAGCACCCTGAGCACGATCGACAGGCCTTCGCGGACAAGCGCCTGCGACCCTGGCGCGTCGGCGGGCGCCGACTCCACGGCGTTGAGCATCTTCATGCCGGCGGACACGACGGTGTTGTACTGGACGCGCTCGTAGTCGTAGTCGGCCTGCTTGAGGGCGAGGTGGATCTCGCGGCGTATCGCCTTGACCGCGTCGGGCGCCTTGCTCCAGTCGAAAGCCGGGCCCGGTTCGAGCGCACCCTTCGAATGGGCGAAATGCCAGAGCCGCTTGAGGAAGCGATGCGCGCCCTCGACCCCGGCGTCCGACCATTCGATCGTGTGCTCGGGCGGGCTCGCGAACATGACGAACAGCCGCGCCGCGTCCGCACCGTAGCGGTCGATCATGTCCTGCGGGTCGACGCCGTTGAGCTTGGATTTCGACATGGTGCCCAGGCCGTCGTATTCGACCGGCAGGCCGTCCAGCTTCGACCGCCCGCCGGTGATCGAGCCGGATGCATCGCGGACGATCTCGACGTCGGAGGGGGCGATGTAATCGATGCCGCCCCGCTCGCTGCGGCGGAAGAACGCGTGGGCGAGGACCATCCCCTGGGTCAGCAGCTTGACGAAAGGCTCGCCGTAGCCGACCAGCCCCATGTCGCGCATCACCTTGGTCCAGAAGCGCGCGTAGAGCAAATGCAGGATCGCGTGGCTGATGCCGCCGATGTACTGGTCCATCGGCATCCAGTACGCGTCACGCCCGTCGATGATCGTCGGGGCGCCCGGTGACGTGTAGCGCATGAAATACCACGACGAATCGACGAACGTGTCCATCGTGTCGGTCTCGCGGCGCGCGGGCGCGCCGCAGCGCGGGCAGGCGACGCGCAGGAAATCCTCGCGCTTGTTCAGCGGATTCCCGCTTCCGTCCGATATGCAGTCCTCGGGCAGCACGACCGGCAGGTCGCGCTCGGGCACCGGAACTTCGCCGCAGGCGCCGCAATGGATGATCGGGATCGGCGTGCCCCAGTAGCGCTGGCGCGAAATGCCCCAGTCGCGAAGGCGCCAGGTCGTGCGCTTCTCGCCCAGGCCCAGCGCGGCGAGGTCGGCGGCGATCGCGTCGACGGCTTCGTGGTAGCCCAGCCCGTCGTACTTGCCGGAATTGACGCAGACGCCGGTCGCCTTGTCCTCGTACCACGGCTGCCAGCGCTCGGCGCTGAAAGCATCGGCTGGCAGGTTGCCGGGGCCCGTGCCGTCCGAGCCGGGCGCGATCACCTGGCGGATCGGCAGGCGGTATTTGCGCGCGAACGCGAAATCGCGCTCGTCGTGTGCCGGCACGCCCATCACGGCGCCGTCGCCGTAGCTCATCAGCACGTAGTTGCCGACCCATACGTCGACGTTCGCGCCGGTCAGGGGGTGGCGGACCCGGAGCCCCGTCGCCATGCCCTTCTTTTCCATCGTCGCGAGGTCGGCTTCCATCACCGAGCCGCGCCTGCATTCCTCGATGAACGCCTGGAGCGCCGGATTGCCCCGCGCGGCGTGCGCGGCCAACGGGTGCTCGGCGGCGACCGCGCAGAACGTGACGCCCATGATGGTGTCGGCACGCGTCGTAAACACGTGGAGCTTGCCCTCGCCAATCAACCTGCCGTCGTCATCCGCGATCGAATGCGGGAACGCGAAGCGCACGCCCTCGCTCCTGCCGATCCAGTTGGCTTGCATCGTCTTGACGCGCTCGGGCCAGCCGGGCATCGAGTCGAGCTCGTTCAGAAGCTCCTCGGCGTAGCGCGTTATCCGCAGGTAGTACATCGGGATCTCGCGCTTCTCGACCGGCGCGCCGGAGCGCCAGCCGCGCCCGTCGATCACCTGCTCGTTCGCGAGCACCGTCTGGTCGACCGGGTCCCAGTTGACGGTGCCGCTCTTGCGGTAGGCGATGCCCGACTCTCGCATTTTCAGGAACAGCCACTGGTTCCAGCGATAGTAGGCAGGATCGCAGGTCGCGAACTCGCGCGACCAGTCGATGGCGAGCCCCATCGCCTGCAGCTGGCGCTTCATGTAGGCGATGTTGTCCCGGGTCCACTTCGCCGGCGCCTCCCCGCTCTTCATCGCGGCATTCTCGGCGGGCAGGCCGAACGCGTCCCAGCCCATCGGCATCAGCACGTTGTACCCGCGCATGCGCTGGTGGCGGTACATCATGTCGTTGATCGTGTAGTTGCGCACGTGCCCCATGTGCAGCTTGCCCGACGGATACGGCAGCATCGAGACGCAGTAGTACTTGCCTCTCGGGAAGCGCGGATCGTTCTCGATCGAGCGGTAGGCGTCGGATTGCTTCCAGGCGGCCTGGGCGGCGCTTTCGATGGCGGCGGGATCGAACTGTTTCATCGGGTCGGGCGCCGGAATGCGCGGCGGATCCGGGTGGTTGCGCGAGCCGTCGATTATACCGGCGCAGGTGCGAAGATCGCCCACACGCCCAGGGAAGCGAAGAGGATCGCGGCCACGATGCGCAGCGCGCGAAACGGTATCCGGTGGGCGGCGACGTTGCCGAGAAAGACGACGGGGACGTCGGCAACGAGCATTCCCAGCGTGGTGCCGGCGACGACCGCGACCAGCGAGTCGTATCGCGCTGCGAGGAGTGCGGTCGCGATCTGGGTCTTGTCTCCCATCTCGGCGAGGAAGAACGCGACCGTCGTGACGACGAAGACGTTGAAGTGCGATCTGGTCGCGGCGTCGTTGTCGAGCCGGTCGGGCTTGAGCGTCCAGATCGCGACCACCAGGAACGCGGTGGCAACCAGCCAGCGCAGGACCTGGGGGTCGAGATGGCGGCGCAGCAATGTGCCGACGAGGCCCGCGAGCGTGTGGTTGAACAGCGTCGCGGCGAGGATGCCGGCGACGATGGGCCAGGGCCTGCGATAGCGGGCCGCGAGCAGCAGCGACAGCAGTTGCGTCTTGTCGCCGATCTCGCCGACAGCGACCACGCCGAGCGAAACCAGGAATGCGCTGAGCATGAAGGAGGAGGGGGCCGGATCGGGGGCGGGCCGGCAACGCGACCGGAGCGCCCAGCGCTGCCGGACCACCGCCGGTCGGTCTCGCGTGCGCATCCAGCCGCCCGGGTTGCGCGATGCGCCCCCGTGTGCGCAGGATCGAGCCA
>DAHUXO010000049.1 GCA_027307095.1 Betaproteobacteria bacterium
CGTCGCCCACCGGCTGCGCAGCGTTCGCATGGCAGACCGCATCGTCGTGCTCGACGCGGGTCGCGTGGTCGAGCAGGGAACCCACGAGGCGCTCGCACAGGCAGGCGGGTTGTATGCGCGGCTCGTGCACGCGCACGACGCTGCGCAGGAGGGCGCGCCCGCGCTGCGGGCGCACTGAGATGCGCGGGGACCTGCAACTCGCGCGCAGGTTGCTGGGCCTGGCCCGTCCCTATCGCGGGTGGCTGGTGCTGGGCGCGCTCTGTGCCGTGCTGACCCAGCTAGCGAGCGTCGGCCTCATGGCCGTCGCTGGCTGGTTCATCGCCGCGATGGCGCTTGCCGGGATGGCCGGCGTGCACCTCAACTATTTCCTGCCGGCTGCGCTGATCCGGTTGTTCGCGATCCTGCGCACGGGCGGGCGCTACGTCGAGCGCGTGGTCACCCACGAGGCGACGTTCCGCCTGCTGGCGCAGCTGCGGACCTGGTTCTTTCGCCGGCTC
Organism: Betaproteobacteria bacterium; assembly: GCA_027307095.1. Classification (GTDB taxonomy): domain Bacteria; phylum Pseudomonadota; class Gammaproteobacteria; order Burkholderiales; family Casimicrobiaceae; genus VBCG01. Next base: position 498 of record DAHUXO010000049.1, read on the forward strand.
GAGCCGCTCGCGCCGGCACGGCTCGAACGCCACCGCGGCAGCGACCTGCTCGAGCGCATCCAGGCCGACATCGACACGCTGCAGAACGCGTACCTCCGGCTGCTCGTCCCGGTCGTCGTCGCGATCTCGGGCGTGCTGGTCGTGGCGATCGTCCTCGCCCGCACGATGCCGCAGGCCACCGCGCCGGTGGTCGCCCTGCTGCTCGTTGCCGGAGTCGCCGTGCCCGCGGCGATGCGGCACCTGGGCGAGGCGCCGGGTGTGGCGCGGATCGGGGCGCGGGCGGCGCTGCGCGTGGCAGTGATCGACGGCCTGCAGGGCATGGCCGAGCTTCGCGTCTACGGGGCCGCGCAAGCGCAGGCACGGCGCATCGGCGCGCTGACGCGGACGCTGAATGCGCAGCAGTTGCGGCTCGCGCGGCTTTCGGGACTGTCGGGCGCGGCGGTGGGCCTGTGCGCGAGCCTGGCGATGTGGGGCGTCGCGCTCCTGGGCGTCGCGCTGGTTTCGCGCGGCAGCCTGATGCCGGCCTATCTGCCGATGCTCGCGCTGTTCGTGCTCGCGAGCTTCGATGCAGTGGGCCCACTGTCCGGGGCGCTGCAGCAGGCAGGCGAGACCTTCGCCGCGGCGCGCCGCGTTTTCGAGCTCACCGATGCCGCGCCCGAAGTGGAAGAGCCGCGGGGCGACTCGCCGACGCCGCGGGACTGCGGCATCGCGATGTACGGCGTGCGCATGCGCTACGGCGTCGACGGGGCGTGGGCGCTCGACGGCCTCGACTTCAAGCTGCCGCCGGGGCGCCGGATCGCCCTGGTCGGGCCGAGCGGCGCGGGCAAGAGCAGCATCGTCTCGCTGTTGCTTCGCTTCCGGGAGTACCAGGAAGGCGACGTGAGTCTCGGCGAATGCGACCTGCGCAGTTACCGCGGCGAGGACCTGAGGCGCCGGATCGCGGTGGTGTCGCAGGAAACCCACCTGTTCGACGCGACGATCATCGAGAACCTGCGCATCGCCGACCCGGGGGCGGTTGACCAAGCGGTCATCCGCGCCGCCCGAGCCGCGCAGATCCACGATTTCATCGTCTCGCTGCCCGACGGCTACCAGACCTGGGTCGGCGAGGCGGGCGTCAGGCTCTCGGGCGGGCAGGCGCGCCGCATCGCGATCGCCCGCGCGCTGCTGAAGGACGCGCCGATCCTGCTGCTCGACGAGCCCACCGAGGGCCTCGATCCCGGGACCGAGCATGCGCTGATCGAATCGATCGAGACGCTGATGGCCGGGCGCAGCGTCCTCGTCATCACGCACAAGCCTGCCTATCTGGGCGATCGCGTCGACGAGGTGCTCGTGCTCGAGGGCGGTCGCGTCGTCGAGCGCGGCACCCATGAGGAGCTGCTGCTCCGCGGCGGGTCCTATGCACGCTACCAGGACTACATCGCCCTCCCGGAGGCGTCGCGCTGACGGGCGCGGTCGCGTCGGTCGCGACCCCCGATGGCCGGGGCCGCGCTGCGCCGTCAGCTCCCGCCGCTGCGCCGTCGTTCCTCTTCCTGGGTGTCGAGCATGGCCGCACCGGCGGCAGCGATCAGCACCATCATCACGGTGCCGATCAGCCAGGCGAAGTACCACGACCCGTAGGCACCGAGGATGATCGCCATGACGATGACGCAGATGGCGATGAACATATAGACGACAAAACGTGCGAACGTGCCCATGACGAAAGCGGCTCCTCAGTAGGCGTGCTCGTCGGACTCGATGCGCTGTGCGCTCACCTTGCCGCGCATCACCCAGAACGCCCAGCTCGTGTACCAGAGGATCAGCGGCATGAAGACCGCGGTGAAACCGGTCATCCACGCCAGCGTGTATTCGCTGGACGACGAGTTCCACACGGTCAGGCTGTGCGAGGGCTCGGAGGACGACGGCATCATGAACGGGAACATCGCGGTACCGACGGTGCCGATGATACCGATCCAGGCGAGCGCCCCGAGCCACCACGCGAGGTGCGAGGCACCCCTGCGCGCCGCGACGAGGCCCGGCAGCAGGCCGGCGTAGGCGGACGCAGGCACCAGCCACAGGATCGCGTGGCCGCGGAAGTTGACCAGCCAGTCGCCGGTCGAGCGCTCGACGATCTGCCGCAGCGGTGTCTGGGCCGTCGCCGGGTCGGGCCCGCGCACGAGGTGGTAGCCCTGCATGCGGCTCACCCAGAATCCGCCGACGGTGAACAGCAGCAGCGCGCCGATGCCACTCCACAGCGCGAGCCGACGGGCGCGCTCGCGGATCACGCCTTCGCCGCGGTTCATGACCATCGTCGCACCCATGTAGATCGACATCGCCACCGACAGCAGGCCGCAAAGGATCGCGAACGGATTGAGGAGCGCGACGAAGCTGCCGGTGTAGCGGGACGTCAGGTTCCAGTCGAAATGGAACGGCACGCCCTGCAGGATGTTGCCGACCGCCGCCCCGAACACCAGCATCGGCACGAAACCGCTGACGAAAAACGCCCAGTCCCAGGCCCCGCGCCATTGCGCCGATGCGAGCTTGCTGCGGTACTCGAAGCCCAGCGGCCGGACGATCATGGTCCACAGCAGCAGCAGCATCACGACATAGAAACCCGAGAACGCGGTCGCGTAGATCAGCGGCCACGCGGCGAAGATCGCCCCGCCGCCCAGAATGAACCAGACCTGGTTGCCGTCCCAGTGGGGCCCGACGATGTTGAGTGCGACCCGGCGCTCGGTGTCGGTGCGGCCGACGTAGCGCAGCATCGTGCCCACGCCCATGTCCATCCCCACCATGACCGCCAGCCCCATCAGCAGCACGCCCAGCAGGACCCACCAGGCGACCTTGAGGAGCAGATAGGTTTCCATCGTCAGCCCTCCCAGCGGCTCGCGAGCCGTCCCGCAGGTGCCGGCGCAGCTCGAACCGCGGCGACCTCCCCCTGCGGGCCTGCGGCGTCTGGCCCGTCGGCGTCAGGGCCTGCGCGCACCGCCCTGACCATCAGGTACATCTCGATAGCGATGAATATCGAGTAGAGCACGACGAAGCCGGTGAGCGAGAAAACCATGTAGGCGACGCTGTGCGTCGAGGCCGACATCCAGGTCGGCAGGACCTGGTAGACGGTCCATGGCTGGCGGCCGATCTCGGCCACCAGCCAGCCCATTTCGCAGGCGATGAAAGGCACGGGAATCGACCACAGCGCGAGGCGCAGAAAGCCGCGCTGGTGCTCGACCTGATTGCGCAGCGTGTAGATGACTGCGAGGATGAAGTAGCCGAGCATCAGCAACCCGAGGCCCACCATGATGCGGAACGACCAGAATATCGGCGCCACCTGGGGTATCGTGCCGCGCGCGGCCTGCAGGATCGCGTCGGGGGTGGACTTCGAGGCGTCCTGGTCGGGGGCGTAGCGCTGCACGAGGAATCCGTAGCCCAGATCCTTCTCGTGGGCCGTGAACTGCGCCATCGCCTGCGCGTCCGACGGGTCCTGCGCGAGACGCTTCAACGCGACGACCGCGGGGATGCCGTTTCGGATGCGCTCGGCTGCCTGTTTCTCGAGGTCGTCGGCGCCCGGCACCGTGCCGTCCAGCGAGTGGGTGACGAGCAGCGACAACCCGGCCGGCACCTGGATCTGCCAGAGGTTCGCCCGCTCGGACTGCGAAGGGGCGGCGACGACGTTGAACGCGACCGGCGCAGGCTCCGTCTTCCACAGCGCTTCCATGGCCGCGAGCTTCGTCGGCTGGGCCTGGCCGCCGATGAAGCCGAGCGCGTCGCCCAGCGTGATCACGCCCGCGGTCGCGAGCACGCCGAACAGCGCCGCCATCCGGAACGAGCGCCTCGCAATCTCCATGTGGCGGTTCTTCAGCATGTAGAACGCACTGATGCCGCCGACGAACATTGCGGCGGTCACATAGCCCGCGATGCTCGTATGCACGAATTTCGACTGGGCGTCGGCGTTGAAGATCAGGTCCGAGAAGTTCGTGAGCTCCATCCGCATCGTCAGCGGGTTGAAACGCGCGCCCTGAGGGTCCTGCATGAACCCGTTGGCGACCAGGATCCACACGGCCGAGAGATTGGATCCCAGTGCGACCAGGTAGGTGACGATCAGGTGTTGCGCCTTCGACATGCGCTCCCAGCCGAACACCATCAGGCCGACGAACGTCGACTCCATGAAGAAAGCCATCAGGCCTTCGATCGCGAGCGGTGCGCCGAAGGTGTCGCCGACGAAGCTCGAGTAGAACGACCAGTTGGTCCCGAACTGGAACTCCATCGTCAGGCCGGTGGCCACCCCCAGCGCGAAGTTGATCAGGAACAGCTTGCCCCAGAACTGGGCCATCCGCCGGTAGATGTCGCGCCCGGTGGTGACGTAGACGGTCTCCATCGCGGCGAGCAGGAAGCTGAGCCCGAGCGTCAGCGGAACGAAGAGGAAGTGATACAGCGCGGTTGCGGCGAACTGCCACCGCGACAGCTCGACCACCGTGTTGTCGATCATCGAGGGACCTCCGGCTTCCCGCATCAGGGCCCCGACGGCGATGCCGGCAGCCCCTGGGCCCGTGGAGTGTCGCATCGAGCAGGAGACGAGGCAACTGCCGTAGAATCCGGGCGCAAAGCCGCATTCCCCGTCTTCCGCAACCATCGATCATGACCGATACCACCGCTTCCAGCACCCGGCGCGAGACCCTGGGCTTCCAGGCCGAGGTCAGGCAACTGCTCGACCTGATGATCCATTCGCTGTACTCGAATCGCGAGATCTTCCTGCGCGAGCTGATCTCCAACGCGTCGGACGCCTGCGACAAGCTGCGTTTCGAGGGGCTGCACAACCCGGCGCTGTTCGAGGACGACCCCGATCTCGTCATCCGCGTCGACTACGACGCGGCGCAACGGACGCTGACGATTGCCGACAACGGCATCGGCATGAGCCGCGACGAGGTGATCGCGAACCTCGGCACGATCGCCAAGTCGGGGACGCGCGAGTTCTTCGCGCGATTGTCGGGCGACCAGCAGAAGGACGCCCACCTGATCGGCCAGTTCGGCGTCGGATTCTATTCGTCGTTCATCGTCGCCGACCGGGTCACGGTGGTGACGCGCCGGGCCGGGGAGAAACCCGACCAGGGAGTGCGCTGGGAATCCGAGGGCGCCGGCGAGTTCGACATCGAGATGACTGCGAAGCCGGGCCGGGGCACGGAGATCACGCTGCACCTGCGCGAGGGACAGGACGACCTGCTCTCCGGATCGAAGCTGCGCTCGATCGTCCGCAGGTATTCCGACCACATCGTCCAGCCGATCCGGATGCGGAAGGAGGAGTGGAAGGACGGCAAGCCGGAAAGGCAGTCCGGGGAGGAGACGGTCAACCAGGCCTCGGCGCTGTGGGCCCGGCCCCGCAGCGAGATCGGCGATGAGCAGTACAAGGAGTTCTACAAGCACGTCGGCCACGATTTCGAGGATCCGCTGGCGTGGACGCATGCGCGCGTCGAGGGGCGATCCGAGTACACGCAGCTGCTTTACATCCCGTCGCGGGCGCCCTTCGACCTGTGGGACCGCAACGCGCGGCACGGCGTGAAGCTCTATGTGCGCCGCGTGTTCATCATGGACGACGCCGAGCAGCTGCTGCCGGCGTATCTGCGGTTCGTCCGCGGGATCGTCGATTCGGCCGACCTTCCGCTCAATGTCTCGCGCGAGATCCTTCAGGAGTCGCGGGACATCGAGGCGATCCGGGGCGGCTGTACGAAGAAGGTCCTGGACCTGCTCGCGCACCTCGCCGGCGAGGACCAGGCGAAGTACGCGAAGTTCTGGGGCGAGTTCGGGCGTGTGCTGAAGGAGGGCATCGGCGAGGACCCCGCGAACCGCGAGCGGATCGCAGGGCTGCTCCGGTTCGCATCGACCCACGCCGACACTGCGGACGAGTCCGTGTCGCTCGGCGATTACGTCGGCAGGATGAAGAGCGGGCAGCAGGGGATCTACTACGTCACGGCCGAGACCTTCAATGCGGCCCGCAACAGCCCGCATCTCGAGGTGTTCCGCAGCAAGGGCATCGAGGTCCTGCTGCTCTCCGACCGGGTCGACGAATGGGTCGTGGGGCACCTGACGGAATTCGAGGGCAAGCCGCTCGTTTCCGTCGCCAAGGGCGGGCTCGATCTCGGCGCGCTGGAAGACGCTGCGGAGAAGGACGAAGACCGGCACGAGGCGGACGAGTTCAAGCCGTTCGTCGACAGGCTCAAGGCGAGCCTGGGCGAGCGCGTCAAGGATGTCCGGGTCACGCGCAGGCTGACCGAGTCCCCGGCGTGCCTGGTCGCCGACGAGCACGACATGAGCGCGAATCTCGCGCGGATGCTGCGGACTGCCGGCCAACCGGGCCCCGCGTGGAAACCCATTCTCGAGGTCAATCCCCGCCATCCGGTCGTTGCCCGGATGCGCGACCAGGAGCGCAGCTTCGACGACTGGGCCAGCGTGCTGTTCGATCAGGCGCTGCTGGCCGAGGGCGGCCAGCTCGACGATCCCGCGACTTTCGTCAAGCGCATCAACCAGCTGATGCTGGAGATGAACGCGGGCGCACCTGGCGCGTCCGCCGGCTGAGTCCCGCGCGCCACCAAACTCGGGAGCAAACGGGATGGACAGGAATCCGCGCATGGCAGGCGTGCTGGCGCCGGTGGTGACACCGTTCGCGTCCGACCATGCGCCGGACGTCGGGCGCTTCCTGCGTCACTGCCGATGGCTGCTCGACCAGGGTGTCGGTCTCGCCGTGTTCGGTACCAATTCGGAGGCGAATTCGCTGGGCATCGACGAGCGCATCGAGTTGCTGGACCGCCTGGTCGCCTCGGGCGCCGGTCCGGCGAGGATGATGCCGGGGACCGGCACCTGCGCATTGACCGACTCGGTCCGCCTGACAGCGCACGCGGTCAAGCTCGGTTGCGCCGGGGCCCTGATGCTCCCGCCGTTCTACTACAAGGGCGTCACCGACGACGGCCTCTACCGCAGCTACGCGGAGATCATCGAGCGCGTCGGCGATGCGCGGCTGCGCATCTACCTCTATCACATCCCGGCGGTGTCGCAGGTTCCGTTGAGCCTTGCGCTGATCGAGCGGTTGCTCAGGGACTACCCGGGGACGGTCGCGGGCGTCAAGGATTCCTCGGGGGACTGGAACAACTCGAAGGCCATGCTCGACCGCTATGCCGGCGCGGGATTCGACGTTTTCGTCGGGAGCGAAAGCCTGTTGCTCACCAACCTGCGCCATGGGGGCCAAGGCTGCATCAGCGCGACGGCCAACGTGAATCCATCGGCGATCCACCGGCTGTACGGGCAGTGGCAGGCCGCGGACGCCGATGCGATGCAGCGGGGCCTCGACCGCGTGCGCGCGACTTTCGAGAAATATCCGATGATTCCGGCGCTCAAGCACGCGATCGCGCACTGGGGCCGCGACCCTGCCTGGGCGCGCGTGCGCCCGCCGCTGGTCGAACTGCCCGATGCGCAATCTTCGGCGCTGGTCGCCGATCTCGTGGCGAGCGGCTTTTCGATGCACAATCTCGTACCCGCGGACGCATAGGCCGTCTGGCAGCCCCGCGCGGCGGCCATGCCGTCGCCGCGGGTGGTCGATGCGGCGCGCCGCCACCGGGACAGAGTTCTCGGGTCGGAACAGCAAGTCGGGGCATTGGAGGATCGTCGATGTGGGCATTGAAGAGCAAGCGAGGCCGCGACTATGCCGGCGGGATGCTGATGGCCGCGATCGGGCTGGCGGCGGCAGTGCAGGGTTCGAGCTACCAGCTCGGGACGCTGGAGCGGATGGGTCCGGGTTTCTTCCCGACGGCGCTGGGCGTGATCCTCGCGGCCGTGGGCGTCGCGATCGCGATCACGGCGCGCTTCACCCGCTACGAAGGCGAGATCGAGGTGCTGGCGCCCGAGTGGCGTGGCTGGGCGTGCATCATCGGGGCGCTGGTCGCCTTCGTGGTGCTGGGCAAGTACGGCGGGCTGCTCCCGGCGACCTTCGCCATCGTGTTCATCTCGGCGCTGGGTGACCGGCAGAACACCTTCCTGGGGGCGGTGGTGCTGGGCCTGGCGGCCGTCGTGGTGGCGATCGTCGTCTTCTGGTGGGCGCTGCAGCTGCAGTTCCCGCTGTTCCAGTGGGGAGGGGGCTGATCGTGCACCAGGCGCTCACCGATCTGTGGTACGGCTTCGGCGTGGCGCTGGAGCCGCACAATCTGATGTGGTCGTTCTTCGGCGTGCTGGTCGGCAACCTGATCGGCGTGCTGCCGGGCATGGGGGCGCTGTCGGCGATCTCGATGCTGCTGCCGATCACCTACACCATGCACCCGGTGCCGGCCTTCCTGATGCTGGCCGGCATCTTCTACGGGTCGATGTACGGCGGTGCGATCGGGGCGATCCTGCTCAATCTGCCGTCGCACCCGCCGCACGCGGTGACCTGCCTCGACGGCTATCCGATGACCCGCGCGGGCCGGGGTGGCGCGGCACTGGGCGTCACCATGATCGCGTCGTTCTTCGCGGCGTCGTTCGGCATCACGGTGATGATCTTCGCCTCGCCGCTGCTGGTCAATGCGGCGCTGAAGTTCGGTCCCACCGAGATCTGCTCGATCATGCTGCTCGGCCTGCTGGCCGGCGGCACGATGGCCCGGGGCTCGCCGCTCAAGGGCATCGCGATGACCGTCATCGGGTTGCTGATCGGTACCGTGGGCACCGACGTCAACAGCGGCGTGATCCGCTTTTCGTTCGGCTTTCCCGAGCTGACCGACCGGGTCGAGCTGGTGGCGCTGGCGCTGGGCCTGTTCGGCGCGGCGGATTTCCTGCGCAGCGTCAACCGGATGAAGTTCATCGGCAACGAGACCAAGGTGCGCCTGCGCGACATGCGCCCGAGCCGGGCCGAGCTTCGGCAGTCGTTCTTCCCGATGCTGCGCGGGACGCTGATCGGGACGCTGTTCGGGGCGATGCCGGGTACCGGCCCGACGATCACCACCTTCATTGCCTATGCGTTCGAGCGCAAGATCTCGAAGACGCCCGAGCGCTTCGGCCACGGCGCGATCGAGGGGGTGGCCAGTCCGGAGGCGGCCTCGCACTCCAAGACCCAGGTCGACTTCATACCGACGATGAGCCTCGGCATCCCCGGCGACCCGGTGATGGCGCTGCTGCTGGGGGCGCTGATGGTGCAGGGGATCGCGCCGGGCCCGCAGCTCATCACCGAGCACGCCGACCTGTTCTGGGGGCTGATCGCGAGCTTCTGGGTCGGCAACGTGCTGCTGCTGATCCTGAACGTGCCGCTGATCGGCGTGTGGGTCAAGGTGCTGCGCGTTCCGTACCGGCTGATGTTCCCCTGCGCGCTGTTCTTCATCGCGGTCGGGGTCTACAGCACCAACAACAGCCTGTTCGAGGTGAACGAGGTGCTGTTCTTCGGGATCGCCGGGGCGATCTTCATGGCACTGGAGTTCCCGGTGGCGCCCGTGCTGCTGGGCTACGTACTGGGCCCGCTGGTCGAGGAGAACTTCCGGCGCGCGCTGCTGCTGTCGCGCGGCAACATGGGGGTGTTCCTGGAGCGGCCGATCAGCCTGACCTTCGTCTCGCTGTGCGCGCTGCTGATCGCGCTGCAGGTGTTCTTCGCGGTACGGGCGGCATGGGCCAAGCGGCACGCCAGGCGTACGCTTGCCTACCCAGGGACGCCGGCGCGCGCCACGCTGCCGGGCGACTGACCGGCAGCGAAGCCCGGGCTTAGCGGACCGGCACCGGCGTCAGCGCTTCCTCGAGGAAGCCGACGCTGCGATCGATGTTCTGCAGCTTGTCGAGGCCGAACAGCCCGATCCGGAACGTCCTGAAGTCGGCGGGCTCGTCGCATTGCAGCGGGACGCCCGCCGCCGTCTGCAGCCCCATGCCGAGGAATCGCTTGCCGGACTGGATGTCCGGGTCGTCGGTGTAGCTGACGACAACTCCCGGGGCGCCGAAGCCGTCGGCGGCGACGCTGCTGAAGCCATGCTCGGCCAGCATGGCGCGCACGCGGTCCCCCAGCGACTGCTGGGCGGCACGCGCCTTCTCGAAGCCGAAGCGCTCGGTCTCCTTCATCGAGTCCCGCAGGCGTGCGAGCCCGTCGGTCGGGAGCGTCGCGTAGTACGCGTGCCCGCCGCTTTCGTAGGTCTCCACGATGCCGAGCCACTTGCGCAGGTCGCAGGCGAAACTCGTGCTGGTCGTCGAATCGATCGCAGCCCGCGCCTTCTCGCCCAGCATCACCAGCGCGCAGCCCGCGGAACTGCTCCATCCTTTCTGGGGCGCGCTGATCAGGATGTCGACGCCCGTGGCAGCCATGTCGACCCACATCGCGCCCGACGCAATGCAATCGAGGACGAACATGCCGCCGACGCGATGAACGGCGTCGGCGACCGCGCGCAGATACGGATCGGGCAGGATGATTCCCGACGCGGTCTCGACATGGGGCGCGAAGACGAGCGCTGGCCGCTCGCGCTCGATCGTGCGGGTCACCTCGTCGATCGGCGCCGGCGCATAAGGTGCCCGGCTGCCCTCCCTGACCGGGCGCGCCTTGAGGACCGTCGCTTGCGACGGGATGCTCCCCGCGTCGAAGATCTGCGTCCATCGATAGCTGAACCAGCCGTTGCGCAGCACCAGGCACTTCCTTCCCGTCGCGAATTGACGCGCGACCGCCTCCATGCCGAAGGTTCCGCTTCCCGGCACGATGATTGCCGAGCGCGCGCGATATACGCGTTTCAGCGTGTCCGAGACGTCGCGCATGACGCCCTGGAACCGCCGCGACATGTGATTGAGCGCGCGGTCGGTGTAGACGACCGAGTACTCGAGCAGGCCTTCGGGATCGACGTCTGGAAGTAAGCCGGGCACGGTCAGCTCCAGTGAAATGGGGTGCGGAGGAACCGTTGAGCTTAGCACGCCCGGTTCGCCGCTTCCGGTCACGCTTTGTTCTGCGTCGACGCGACGCGGCGGCGATGGCTGTCGGACATTTTCCTGCTGTCGTCGCGGCGGCCGGACGCGCAACGTCACCCGCACCACGACGTGACGCGCGACGTACCGTCCTGGTGCGCGATGTTGGCAGACGCGCCAGGCGAGTGCTGATCCGGCCGCGGGAGCCAGACGCCGTCCTTCGGTGTCGAATGCATCGGCAGGGCGATGCGGAACGCCGAGTGCGGCGACACTGCCGCCGGCGTCGATGGCGATGCGCCGCCGGCGTCTCCGGGGCACGACAGCGCCGACTGCGCCGACGCCGGGACAGTGTCTCCGGATCCCCGTTGCCGCGTCGCCGGAGATGGCGCCGGCGACCCAGCGTCGCACATCGCGGCATTGGCACGACCCGTGCATCGCGGGGTGTGGGATTGGCACGACTTATGCGCCAGATGTCTCGAGTTTCTTCAAGAATCGGCAGTTCTGCGAACGGCTCGAATCGAATGGGGTCGCGTTCAGAAGCCAGGCTTCACCGCCCGTGCCACGCCTCTTCTGTGGCCGGCGGATCGGCAGGCTGCCAGGTGAATTTCCACAAGACCAAAAAGGTATGCCGGGACAGCAAAGGAGCGTCCGCGCTCCGGTCGTCCGCGCAGCCACCTGATTGGGACATGACATGACCACATTGCTGGAACAGTTCCGCTCCGACTACTCGGCTGCCCGTGACGAGGAGATGAGCCTCGAGGAATATCTCGGCTCGTGCAAGCGCGATCCGGGCACCTATGCCACTGCGGCCGAGCGCATGGTGGCGGGGATCGGGGAGCCCGAACTCGTCGACACGCGCAACGACCCGCGGCTGTCGCGGATCTTCGGCAATCGCGTCATCCGGCGCTATCCCGCATTCCGCGAGTTCTACGGAATGGAGGAGGCGGTGGAGCAGATCGTCGCCTTCTTCAGGCACGCCGCGCAGGGACTCGAAGAGAGGAAGCAGATCCTCTATCTGCTGGGTCCGGTCGGCGGCGGCAAGTCGTCGATCGCCGAGCGCCTGAAAGCGGTGATGGAAACGCGCCCGATCTACGCCCTCAAGGGCTCGCCGGTCAACGAGTCGCCGCTTGGCCTGTTCGCGCCGGAGCGATTCGGCGACGTGCTCGAGAACGATTACGGCATCCCGCGGCGCTACCTGTCGGGGATCATGTCGCCGTGGGCGGTCAAGCGGCTGCAGGAATACGGGGGCGACCTGTCGAAGTTCCGCGTCGTACGCGTGAATCCGTCGGTGCTGCGCCAGGTCGCCATCACCAAGACCGAGCCCGGCGACGAGAATAACCAGGACATCTCGTCGCTGGTCGGCAAGGTCGACATCCGCAAGCTCGAGAGCCTGTCGCAGAACGATCCCGATGCCTACAGCTACTCGGGCGGGCTTTGCCTCGCCAACCAGGGGCTGCTCGAGTTCGTCGAGATGTTCAAGGCGCCGATCAAGATGCTGCATCCGCTGCTCACGGCGACGCAGGAAGGCAATTTCAAGGGCACCGAAGGCTTCTCGGCGATCCCGTTCAACGGGCTGATCGTCGCGCACTCCAACGAGTCGGAGTGGCACAGCTTTCGCAACAACAAGAACAACGAGGCATTCCTCGACCGCATCTTCATCGTCAAGGTGCCGTATTGCCTGCGCGTGTCCGAAGAGGTCAGGATCTACGACAAGCTGCTCGCCAACTCTTCGCTCGCAAAGGCACCCTGCGCGCCCGGAACCCTGGACATGATGGCGCAGTTCTCGGTGCTGACGCGCCTGAAGGAGCCCGAGAATTCGAGCATCTATTCGAAGATGCGCGTCTACGACGGCGAGACGCTGAAGGACGTCGATCCCAAGGCGAAGACGATCCAGGAATACCGCGACTATGCCGGTCCTGACGAGGGCATGACCGGCATGTCGACGCGCTTCGCCTACAAGATCCTGTCCGCCGTGTTCAATTACGACCAGACGGAGATCGCCGCCAACCCGGTGCACCTGATGTATGTCCTCGAGCAGCGTCTCGCGCGGGAGGACCTGCCCGACGAGACGCGCCGCCGCTACGTCGAGCACATCAAGGGCTACCTCGCGCCGCGATACGCCGAATTCATAGGCAAGGAGATCCAGACGGCTTACCTCGAGTCGTACTCGGAGTACGGCCAGAACATCTTCGACCGCTACGTCACCTACGCGGATTGCTGGATCCAGGAAGAGGACTACCGCGACCCCGAGACCGGCGAGAGCTTCGACCGGGCGGCGCTCAATGCCGAGCTCGAGAAGATCGAGAAGCCCGCGGGGATCGGCAATCCCAAGGACTTCCGCAACGAGATCGTCAACTTCGTGCTGCGCGCGCGCGCCCACAATGCGGGCCGGAACCCGGCATGGAACAGCTACGAAAAGCTGCGCGAGGTGATCGAGAGGAAGATGTTCTCGAACACCGAAGACCTGCTGCCGGTGATCTCGTTCAACGCGAAGGCGTCCGCCGACGAGCTCGAGAAGCACCAGAGCTTCGTCGCGCGCATGGTCGCCAAGGGCTACACCGAGAAGCAGGTGCGCCTGCTCGCCGAGTGGTACCTGCGCGTCCACAAGTCGTCGTGACCGGCGCGAGGCTGCCGGCGGAGAGCCGCACATGGTGCAGCTGATCGATCGGCGCGCGAGCAGTCGCGGGCGCAGCGCCGTCAACCGCGAGCGCTTCCTGCGCCGCTACAAGTCGCATATCCGGCAGGCGGTCCGGAAGATGGTCGACGAGCGGCGTCTGGCCGACATGGAGCAGGGCGGGGAAGTCCGGGTGCCGAAGAAGGACATCTCGGAGCCCTCGTTCGGCTACGGCGCCGGCGGCGACCGCGAGTTCGTGCTGCCCGGCAATCGCGAGTATGTCGCGGGCGACCGGATACCGCGGCCCGACGGGGCGGGCGGTGGCGGAGTCGGCGACGCGGGCGGCGCGGGCGACAGCGAGGACGCGTTCGTCTTCTCGCTGTCGCGCGAGGAATTCCTGCAGATCTTCTTCGACGACCTCGAGCTGCCGCATCTCGCCCGCACCCAATTCGGGCGCACCGAGCAGAAGCGGAGCGTGCGCGCCGGGTTCACCAAGACGGGCGTGCCGGCCAACCTCTCGATCGTGCGTACGCTGACCCAGTCGCTGGCGCGGCGGATTGCGCTGCAGGGCAGCCTCCGGCGCGAAGCGCAGGCCCTCGAGGCGAGCTTCGGCATGGCGACCGCTGCCGGGCAGTCGGTCCATGCCGCCGGACTCTACGCCGAACTCGAGCGGGTCCAGCGCCGCCGCGGCACGCTGCCGTTCATCGACGAGCCCGACCTGCGCTACCGCAACCGCGCATGGCGTCCCGAGCCGATCGCGCGGGCCGTGATGTTCTGCCTGATGGACGTCTCGGCGTCGATGGACGAGGACAAGAAGGACCTCGCCAAGCGGTTCTTCACGCTGCTCCACCTGTTCCTGACGCGCAAGTACGCCGAGGTCGACCTGGTCTTCATCCGGCACACCGAGGATGCCGAGGAAGTCGACGAGGACGCGTTCTTCCACGACACGCGATCCGGCGGCACCGTCGTCATGTCGGCCCTCGACCTTGCCGACAAGGTGCGCAGCGCGCGCTATGCGCAGGACTGGAACGTCTACGTCGCGCAGGCCTCCGACGGCGACGCTTTCGGCGCCGACCCGGCCCGCAGCGCGCGCTTCCTGCGCGAGAAGCTCCTCGCGGCGACGCGGTACTACACGTACCTGGAGCTGGCCGACCCGCGCTCGGCGGACCGCCCGTCGGCACTGTGGTCCGAGTACGAGCGCGTCGCGGAATCCGCCGACAATTTCGCGATGCGCCGCGCGACGGGCGGCGACCAGATCTACCCGGTGTTCCGGGAGCTGTTCCGAAAGGATTCCACGTCATGACCCCGATCTCCCGAGGCGCCGACTGGGATTTCGACCTGCTCGAACGCTACGACTCGGCGATCGCCGGGGTCGCCGCGCAATTCGGGCTCGACACCTACCCGAACCAGATCGAGGTGATCACCTCCGAGCAGATGCTCGACGCCTACGCGTCGAGCGGGCTGCCGATCGGCTACCCCCATTGGTCCTACGGCAAGGAGTTCATCCGCAACGAGCAGGCCTACCGCCACGGCATGCAGGGACTCGCCTACGAGATCGTCATCAACTCCGACCCGTGCATCGCGTACCTGATGGAGGAGAACACGGCAGCGACGCAGGCACTGGTGATCGCGCACGCCTGCTACGGCCACAATTCGTTCTTCAAGGGCAATCACCTGTTCCGCCAGTGGACGCAGGCGGACGCCATCCTCGACTACCTCGTGTTCGCGCGCCGCTACGTGATGGAGTGCGAGGAGCGGCACGGCGCCGGTGCAGTCGAGGAGGTCCTCGATGCCTGCCACGCGCTGATGCCGCACGGGGTCGATCGTTACCGGCGGCCGGCGGCGGCGACGCTGCGGGCCGAGACGGCGCGACTGGCGGCGCGCGAGGCGCACCGCGAGCGGCAGTTCAACGACCTGTGGCGGACCGTCCCCGAGAGCCCGCGCGATCCCGCGGCTCCGTCGCAGCGGTGCTTCCCGGCCGATCCGCAGGAGAACGTCCTCTACTTCGTCGAGAAGCACTCGCCGAAGCTCGAGCCCTGGCAGCGCGAACTCGTGCGCATCGTGCGCAAGCTCGCGCAGTATTTCCACCCCCAGGCGCAGACCAAGGTGATGAACGAGGGCTGGGCGACGTTCTGGCATTACACGATCGTCAACCGCCTCCACGAGCAGGGCTCGGTCGACGATGGGTTCATGCTCGAGTTCCTGAAGAGCCACACGAACGTCGTCGCCCAGCCGGCCTTCGACTCGAAAGGCTACGGGGGGATCAATCCCTATGCGCTCGGGTTCGCGATGTTCGCCGACCTGAAGCGGGTCTGCGAGGCGCCGGATGCCGAGGACCGCGCGTGGTTCCCGGGCGTCGCCGGCAGCGACTGGCGCGCCACCCTGGATTTCGCGATGCGCAATTTCAAGGATGAATCGTTCATCGCCCAGTACCTGTCGCCGCGGCTGATGCGTGAGTTCCGCCTGTTCGCGATCGCCGATCACTCCGGCGAGGATGCGCTCGTCGTCGACAGCATCCACGACGAGCGCGGGTACCGGCGCGTGCGCAAGCTGCTCGCGCAGCAGTATGCGCAGGAGTCGTGGGTCCCCGACGTCCAGATCCTGCGCTTCGATCGCGACGGCGATCGCTCGCTGACGCTGCGCCATCAGCTGCGCCGCGGCCGGCCGCTGACCGAGGCCGCAGCCGAGGTCGTGGCGCACCTGCGGCGGCTTTGGGGTTTCCCCGTGCGGCTCGAGACCCACGAGGCGGACGAGAGCGTCGGCACCGTCATCGAGTGCGCTGCCTGACCGGTAATTGGGGTCAGAGTAATTGGGGTCAGAGCCGTAATGATTGGATTCGCCCGGAGCCGGCAATCATCATGGCTCTGACGCCAATTTCGCTGACCCCAGTTTCGTCCGCAGACCGGGTCGCAGCGGCCCCGGCTTGAATCGGGGCGTCCCGCCCCTCACTATGGGTGCATGGCCCGGCGCGGCCCCATCCACCCATCGTCCCTGCCAACGACCCCATGACCGCGAACCCCTCGACTGCCGTCGACAAGCTGCACGTCGTCTGCCCGCAC
>DAHUXO010000366.1 GCA_027307095.1 Betaproteobacteria bacterium
GGTGGTGAAGATGGCCCCGGCATAGACCCCCGTCGCCGTCCGGTTCGCCTGCATCGCCAGCCACCATGCCTTGCCGGTGGTGTCGTAGGTGAACCAGGTGGCGAAGATGATGTCGCCCTGGTGCGCGAAGTTGATCCCCCACCCCGACTCCACCCCTGCCGGCGCCGCCCACCACAGACCCTGGTAGTTCGGGGCTGGCGCGGGCACTGACGCCGAGCGGCCGGCGAAGTTGGTCGCCACGTTCGGAATGACGTTGCCGGTGCGGTCGATGGCGTGGACGCCGTCGGTCGGCAGGGACGCATACGTGACTTGATCGACGCCGGCGTAGTTGATCGTGCCGCCATCGGTGGCAAGGAAGCCGTTCGGGATCACGTAGTCGGGCGTGATCAGGCCCAAGGCGGCAAAGCCCTGGGTGGCGATGAGCACCTTGGTGTTCGCGGTGGGACTCAACGTGCACCCGCCGTATGCCGAGCATGACCCTCCGGGCAGGTCGTTCGGGAACACGAAGGTCTGCGTGACTCCGAGGTGCGTGCTCGTGAACGGATGGCCTGCCAGGAGGTTCTGCCCGTCCATGCCCTCCGACTCCAGCAACACCACATATTGCACGGTGCCGCTGGCGTTGGAGTAGATCTCGTCGATCCGGTAGGTGTGAAAGGTCGCGTGGGCAACCGAGGACACGAGCGCAAGCATCGCCGCGAGTGCCAGGGGGAACAAAGCAAGTCGGAGTCTCATGAAGTTTTCCTTCAATGCGAGGAGATGTGCGCCCTGATCGGCGCCCCGGCATATGGTGCTGATTCCTGCGGCAAACACCTGCGCCGCGGGAGTCATTCCCGATCGGCGTCCCTGCGTCGCGGGACCGAAACGCGGGCTGCTGCGCGCGTCGCCCGGGTTGGGGCGTGCGTCACCCGCCCGGGCGCAGGCGCAGGGAGAAGCGCACCTCGACGTTGGCTCCGACCACCTTCGTCGAGCGCCACTCGCGAAGGCCGATGCCGAACGCACCGCGGTCGATCGCGAGCTCCCCGTCCATCGTCGCCACGTCACCTGCGGGCTTCCAGCTGAAGGGCACTTCGACCGGTTTGGTGGTTCCCTTTACCGTGAGCGTGCCGACGGCGAGGTATCGATTCCCGCCGACGCTGCGCACCTCGGTCGAGTGGAACTCGGCGACGGGGAATCGCGCGGCGTCGAACCAATCCGGCCCTCGGATCGCATCGTTGATCTCGGCGCTGCTCATGTCGGCGCTGGGAATGGCAATCACGACATCGATGCGACTCCCCGCGACGTGGTCGGGGGCGAACTGCACCGAAGCGTCGAACTTCCGGAAGACTCCTGCTGCGGGCGCGTTCTCGAATGTTGCGGTGAAGCGGAGTGCGCTGCCGGCAGGGTCCAGTGTCCAGCCAGCCGCGCCTGCGCTCGTGGTCACGCAGCCGGCGAGCAATGCCAGCACGATCCGGATCCTGCTCATCAACCGCGCCGCCCGAAAGGAAGCATTCGAGTCAGTATTCCGTTGCGCCTGACCAGGTGATGCCGCAGCGCCGCCGCGATGTGGAGCGACAGCAGCGCCGACAGTCCAAGGAAGAGGATCAAGTGCACCCGGGCTGCAAGATCGGCGACCGCCTTGTCCGGCGCCGCGATAGGTGGCAACGGAATGCGCCAGAAGATCCTGAAGGGGATGTTCGCGGCGGAATTGGCGATCCATCCGGAAAGCGGCATGGCGATCAGGATCGCGTAGAGCAGGAGGTGACCGACATGCGCGGCGCGCTTCTCCCATGCGGGCATGGCGTCGGGCAGGGCGGGGGGAGGGTTCGCCAGGCGCCACGCCGCCCGCACCACCATCAGTCCGAAGATCAGCAGGCCCGTCGATTTGTGCCAGACGAACAGGTCGAGCTTGAGCGGGGACAGTCGCCACGACACCGCGGCCCACCCCAGGCCGAGCTGCGCTAGCACCAGCAGCGCCACGGACCAGTGAAGGAACTTGGCAGGCCCGCCCCAAGAATCGCGGGTATTGCAGATCACGCGCGCAACCTCTCCAACGGGCACCGGGGCAAACGCTCGCCGCAGGCTCGACCGTCAATCGAATCGATGGAGCAGCTGCAGCCGCAGGCTCGTCAGGGCGTCGGTCCGGGTCGGCGCGTTCGGGCTGCGCTGTACGCGCAAGGGGACGTACAGCAGCTCGCCACCCAGGCTCCAATGCGCATCCAGATCCCGGTCGGCGCCGATGGTGGCGAACGGCAATGTCCCGCGGGCCACCAGGCGCGAGCGGTCGCGGACGTCGAACGTCAGCGCATCCACCTGCACGGCGAACTCCGTGCGTATCGCACCGATGCTCGCGTGCGCGTGCCACGGTCGAGCCAGCCACGACGACGTCGCCTCGAGGCCGTAGTAGTTCAGCATGATCTCGTCGTCGGACGGCGCGCGGCATCCGAACGGATTGCGCTGCGGGTCCGCGATGCCGGCGAGCACTGCCGGGCAGGTGACGTCGCCGCGCGCGCGGCCATGCTGGCCGAACGCCCGCATCGACAGCGCGAAGCTCCCGCGCTCGAGCACGCGGCGCCCGAGCGCGAAGGCAACGAGATCGAGCGGCTGGGTGCCATCGATCGATAGCGGCGGCGTGTAGCCAAGTTCGGCGACGACGTTCCCGGGCAGGCCGAGCGCGAGCCGGAGCCTTCCGACCCCCGGCGACTTGTTGAGATCCTCCTGCTGGATGCCATGGAGCCCGACGCGCTGCTGCGCATCGGTCAGCCTCGGAATGTGACCGAAGTCCAGCGCGGCGCTCCACTGCCACGCAGGCAGTGCGGGTGTCTCTCCGAACGCGGTCATCAGGGTTGAAGCGCCGACATAGTTCATCGCCCAGGCTTCGGTGCGGCTCGAGGCCAGGTGTTCGTCGTTGCGAACCGTCGTCTGGGCCCGCGCGCCCGCGGCGCAGAACGCAAGCGCAGCCGCCAGCAGCGGGATGGCGCCGATGACGCCGAAACGTCGCATCAGTGAGATTCGGAGCGAAGCAGGGCCATGCAGGCAACCGTTCTCTAAAGCCGGGTAAAGGGGTCGAGCACCTTCGATCGCGGACACGTCGTCAACAGGGCGCGGCGCGGTCCTATTCCGGACTCCTCGGTGGGTGGCTGCAACGCGTGCTCGCTGGCGTCACTTCATCTGGTCGACGTCGAGCATCCTCGTGGCAAAGAGCTTGGTGCAGACATCCGCGACCAGGGGATCGAACGCGCTTCCGCACCCCCGCCCGATTTCCTCGAGCGCAGCTTCCCATCCATCCTTAGCGTCTGATATAGTATCAATTGTTATCAAACGGCTTGGACTGACGGGCGACGGTCGATGGATCGATTGCGCAACTTCGGATTCGTGCTCAAGGACCTGAGTCGAAGGTATGTCCTTCGCTTCGAGCAGCGGGCGCGCGAGATCTCGCTGACCCTGCCACAGTGCAAGGCCCTGGTCCGCCTGGAAAGGAACGAGGGCGTCAGCCAGGCGAGGCTCGCCGAACTGGCCGACGTGGAGCCGATGACGATGGTCCGCATCCTCGATCGGATGGAAGCCGACGGACTGCTCGAGCGGCGCCCCGACCCCGTGGACCGGCGCGCCCGGTGTCTCTATCTGACGCGCAAGGCGAGGCCGCTGCTCGACGAGATCTGGCACCTCTCCGACCTCACCCGTGCCGAAGCATTCGCGGGCATCGCCCAGCGGGATCGCGAAGCGTTCATCGATGTCCTGGAGCGCATCCACGCGAATGTCTGCGCTCTCAAGGACCAGCCGGTCGACATGGCCGAAGACGCGCGCGCGGCCGTCGGCCGCGCGGATGCCCGTCCCCCCCGCAGGTCCCGATCGAAGCGCTAACCATGGATTCATCCAGAACCGAAGACCGACCCGCGGGCGCCGCCCGGCCCGCCATGCCGCGCAACCTGCGCGGGCGATTGCGCCTCCCCTTGATGATCCTCGGGCCCCTCGTCGTCGCGGCGGTGGCGGCCTATGTCTACCTGGCCGGCGGACGTTACGAAGACACCGACGATGCCTATGTGAGGGCGGCGCAGGTGGCCATCAACTCGAACGTCGCCGGACGTGTGCGGGAGATCGCCGTGCACGACAACCAGGCCGTCCGCAAAGGGGATGTCCTGTTTCGCCTGGACGATGCGCCGTTTCGAATTGCGGTGGAGGAGGCCCGCGCACAACTCGCTTCGGCGCGCCTGCAGGTCGAAGCGCTGAAAGCGAACTATCGGCAGAGGTTGTCCGAGCTCAAATCCGCGCAGGACACGCTCGGTTACCAGGAGCGCGAGTACGCTCGACAGGAGCGCCTGCTCGTGTCGGGGATCTCGTCGCAGGCGCAGGTGGACCGCGCGCTGCATGCGCTCGACGACTCGCGCGCGCAGGTCGCCGGCAGCCGGCAGCAGATCGGTGCGGTCCTTGCCAGCCTGGGCGGCAATCCCGATGTCGCACCGGATCGCCACCCATTGGTCCAGGAGGCACAGGCCGCGCTCGACCGCGCCACGCTCAATCTGTCGTACGTGGTCGTCAGGGCGCCCGGCGACGGCATCGTCACCCGCGTCGAACAACTGCAGGTCGGAACCTACATCGCCGCGTCGGCACCCGTGTTCGCACTGGTGTCGACGGGCGACGTCTGGATCGAGGCCAATTTCAAGGAAGACCAGCTTGCGCACATGCGCGTGGGCCAGACGGCAAGCGTGCACGTCGACGCGTACCCGGGCATGACCTTCAGCGCGAAGGTGGCCAGTCTCAGCCCCGGCACCGGGTCGCAGTTTTCGCTGTTGCCCCCCGAGAACGCGACCGGCAACTGGGTCAAGGTCGTGCAGAGGCTCCCGGTCCGGCTGGAACTGCAGCACCCCGATCCACGCTATCCGCTGCGTGGCGGAATGAGCGCGGACGCGAGCGTCGACACCCAGTACCGGCGTCATCTGTTCGGGCCCGCGCAGGCGCATGAGCCGGACGCGGCCGCATCGACGCGATGAGCGTAGCGACTGCCGCGACAGCCTCGGACGGGGACCCGCACGCAGCGCCGCATCGGGTGCTGATCACCGCTTCGGTGATGCTGGCCTCGATCATGCAGGCGCTCGACAACACGATCGCCAACGTGGCGTTGCCGAGGATCCAGGGCTCGCTTTCGGCGACGCAGGACCAGATGGCGTGGGTACTGACCTCGTACATCATCGCTGCCGCGATCATGACGCCGCTGAGCGGCTGGCTGGCCGGTCAGGTCGGGCGCAAGCGCGTGTTCCTGTTCTCGGTGGTCGGATTCACCGTCTCCTCGGCGCTGTGCGGATTGGCCCAGTCGCTGCCGGAGATCGTCATCGCCCGGCTGTTCCAGGGGCTGTGCGGCGCGGCGCTGATACCGATGTCGCAAGCCGTGCTGCTCGACATCTACCCGCCGGCGCAGCACGCGCGCGCGATGGCGATCTGGATCATGGGCGTCACCATCGGCCCCATCCTCGGCCCGGCACTCGGGGGGTGGCTCACCGAAAACTACAACTGGCGCTGGGTCTTCTACATCAACGTTCCGTTCGGCATCCTGTCGTTCCTCGGCATCCTGAGCTTCATGCCGGAGACGCAGCTGCGCAAGTCGCGCTTCGACTTCTTCGGCTTCGCGACCCTGAGCCTCGCCATCGGCGCATTCCAGCTGATGCTCGACCGCGGGCAGCTGAGGGACTGGTTCAACTCGACCGAGATCTGGATCGAGGCCTCGGTAGCCGGTGTCGCGCTGTACCTGTTCATCGTGCACATGCTCACGTCCAGCAAGCCGCAGTTCGTGAGCCCCGTCCTGTTCAAGGACCGCAACTTCGTGACGGGAAACATCTTCATCTTCACCATCGGCGTGGTGTTGTTCGCGACCCTGGCGCTGCTGCCCTCGATGCTGCAGGACCTGCTGGGCTATCCCGTGGTCCTGACCGGTCTGGTCACGGCGCCGCGCGGCATCGGGACCCTGGCGGCGATGCTGATCGTCGGCCGCCTGATGGGAAAGCTCGATTCACGGCTCGTCATCATCGCCGGCTTCGGGATCACCGCCTGGTCGCTGTGGAACATGACCGGTTTCTACCTGCAGATGAACACCGCGCCGATCGTCTGGTCCGGGCTGGCGCAGGGCCTTGGCACCGGTTTCGTCTACGTGCCCCTGGCGGCCGTGACCTTTGCCACGCTGTCGCCGCGATTCAGGAACGAAGGCACCGCCCTGTTCAGTCTGATCCGCAATCTCGGCAGCAGCATCGGCATCTCGGTCGTCGAAGCGCTGCTCACGCGGAACACACAGGCGATGCACTCGAGCCTCGCCGAGCATGTGTCGCCCTACGGCGATTTCATGCACCTGCAGTCGGCCGCCACCGCGACTGCGCAGGGGCTGGCGATGCTCAATCAGGCCGTCACCAGGCAAGCCGCGATGATCGCCTACAACGATGACTTCAAGCTGATGATGTTGCTCACGCTGTGCGCCATTCCCCTCGTGGCCCTGCTGCGCAGCGGTTCTGCGCGCAAGGACGCCGAACCGGTGGTCGTCGAATGAATCGGTGCGCTCCTGACGCGCGTCGCCATCCCCGCGCTCGCGTCGCCATCGTGCTGGCACTCGCGGTGACGATGCTCGCGGGCTGCTCGGTCGGCCCGGACTTCGTCCGACCGACGCCGCCGCCCGCGGACCGCTACACCGCGCATCGACTGTCGATCGAGGGGGCTGCGCCTGCAGACGAGTCGGCGCAGCATCTGTTGCTGGGTGACAGGCTTGCGGGCGACTGGTGGCAGCTGTTCCGCTCGAGCGCGCTCGACGCCGTGGTCAGGCGCGCATTGGCGGGCAATCGCACGCTGGAAGCGGCCGCCGCAACGCTGGCGCAAAGCGAGGAGGTGGCGGCCGCGCAGGCCGGTTCGCTGTATCCGCAGGTCGGACTCACGTCCGGCGTCGGCCGGCAGAAGTACGGCGCCGAATTCCTGGGGACGCTGCCCAAGCCTCCGCCGTTCACGTATTTCGCCGTGGGGCCGACCGTCAGCTATGTGCTCGACTATACGGGCGGGGCGGCGCGATCGGTCGAGCAGCAATATGCACTCGCGGATTACCGGGAGCAGCAGCTCGACGCGGCGTACCTCGCCGTGACGGGCAATGCGGTGATGCTGTCGCTGGAGATCGCCTCGCTGCGGGAGCAGATCGCGACGGTCGAAAGCCTCCTCGCGCAGGATCGTGAGAACCTGGAGCTTGTCCAGAGGGCATTCGACGCCGGATCCGTGTCGCGCCTCGACATCATCAGCGCCGAGAGCCAGCTCGCCAGCGATACGACATCCGTTCCGCCACTGCGGCAGGCGCTAGGCGTCGCCCGGCACGCGCTGGCGATCGTGCTGGGCGAGCCTCCGGCGAATGCGGATTCGCCGGAGTTCGACCTGGCGCAGCTCTCGTTGCCGACGTCGCTTCCGGTGAGCCTGCCGTCGGAGCTTGCACACCGGCGCCCGGACATCCTCGCCGCCGAGGCGCAACTGCATGCGGCAACGGCCGCGGTCGGCGTCGCCGAGGCGAACCTGTATCCGCGCATCGACCTGACCGCGTCGACCGGGCAGCAGGCCACCGCCCTCGGCCATCTGTTCGACCGCGCCTCCAATGCCTGGGGCCTGGCCGGAGCAATGCTCGTCCCGCTTTTCGACGGAGGCACGCTGCGCGCCGATCGGAGGGCTGCCGTCGACGCCATGCATGCCAGCGCTGCGAACTACGAGCAGACCGTGCTGAGCGCATTCGGGCAAGTCGCCGATGCGCTGGAGGCCCTCGATCACGACGCCGAGCAGCTCGACGCCCAGGCCCGCGCCCAGGACGCCGCCCGCGCCAACGTCGACCTGACGCGGACGAGCTATCGCGAAGGCAACGTTGGAGTCCTGCAGGTTCTCGACGCCGAGCGTCTCTATCAGCGTGCGCGGCTCGGATACGTGCAGGCAACCGGGCAGCGCTACATGGACACGGCGCGGTTGTTCCTCGCGCTGGGTGGGTCGGCGCCGCCGTCGGCCGCCGCGACCGGCGCCGCGCTTCGCCACGCCTCCGCGAGGTAGCGGCGCGCCGGTGCCGCGGTCGCCATCAGGGGCGCGAGGCGGCCCCCATCCTGGCGTGGCCCGACACCTCGGCGCCGGCATCCGGCGGCAGGCGCAGATGGACCAGCGGCGCCACGACCGAAATGAGTCCGATCCCGACGAACGCCGGCCAGAAGTCGGCCGCCACGATGGTCGCGTGTCCCTGCAAGGTGCTGGAGAGCTGAAGCAGATAGGCGCCGATTGCGATGCCCATGCTCTGCGACAGGCGCTGGGCCATGCTGGAGAGGCTCGACGCCTGGCTCATCCGCTCGGGAGGAATATCCGCGAACGAGATTGCGTTCAGCGCGGTGAACTGGAGCGAACGCAGGCAGCCTGAGAGTAGCAGCACCGTGGCGATGACCACGTGCGAAGTCGCGGCAGAGAAGAGGCCGAAAGCGACGACGATCGCCGACGCGGCCACGCCATTCAACGAAAGAACGTTGCGGAACCCCCAGCGCTTCAGGATGCGCACCGTGGTGGTCTTCATGAACATCGCGCCGATGGCAGTCGCACAGGTCAGGGTGCCGGATTGCAGCGGGTTGAGTCCGAACCCGAGCTGCAGCAGCAGCGGCAGGAGGAATGGCGTTGCGCCCAGGCCGGCGCGAAAGAGGCTGCCCACGAGGACTCCGTTGCGAAAGGTCGACAGCCGCATCAGCCGCAGGTCGATCACGGGATGGTGGACGCGCCGGGCGTGCCGGGCGTAGGCGAGCAGGATCGCGACGCCGACGACGACACAGGCGAGGGCGACCGTCGTCGGAAACAGGTGGCCGCCCAGTGCCGAGAAGCCGAGCATCAGCACCGACAGTCCGATGCCCGACAGGGCGAATCCGCGCAGGTCGAATCCCGGAATGCCCGCCTCGCGCGTGTTGGGTATGTGACGTAGCACGAGGAACAGCCCGAGAACGCCGATCGGCACGTTGATGATGAATATCCAGCGCCAATTGAAGTACAGCGTGATCGCGCCCCCGAGCGCGGGCCCGATGACCGGTCCGAGCAGCGCGGGCCTGGTCAGGTAGTTGAGCGCCGCGACGTAGTCGCGCTTGGGCACCGCCCGCATCAGGACCAGGCGTCCCACCGGCACCATCATCGCTCCGCCGATGCCCTGGAGGAAGCGCGAAACGACGAACGCCTCGAGGCTGTTCGACCCGGCGCAAAGCAGCGATCCACCCACGAACACGACGATCGCGGCGGCGAACACGCGGCGCGAACCGTGACGATCGGCAATCCAGCCGCTGATCGGAATGAACACGGCGAGGCTCACGAGGTAGGACGTGAGCGCGAGCTTCAGTGCAAGCGGGCTCTCGCCGATGTCGGCCGCGATGGCCGGAAGCGACGTCGTGATCACCGTCGAGTCCATGTTCTCCATGAACAGCGCACAGGCGACGATGAGGGGGATCAGAACGACCCGTTGCACGAC
>DAHUXO010000008.1 GCA_027307095.1 Betaproteobacteria bacterium
ACGTGCGCCCAATACGCCTGGCCGCCCTGCGCCACGACCGCCACGCAGGTGGTCCGGGGCGTCTCCAGCATCGAGAACTGGCTCGCATACGCGCCCAGCGCGGCGTGCGCCCTCAGCATCGTGTCCTGCATGAAGCCCAGCGGGTTCCTCAGCGCCGGCTTGGCTTCCTGGTGGAAGCGCTCGACGAACAGGCGCACCGCGATCTGCGCGGCGATCTCGCCGCCGACGTGGCCGCCCATGCCGTCGGCGATCACCAGCAGCAGGGTCTCGCGGCTGTACGTGTAGGCGATGCGGTCCTGGTTGACCTCGCGCCCGCCCTTGCGCGATTCCTGGAAGATCGTGAAGCGCATCGGTCGCTCAAGCGCCGATTTCCGAGAACAGCACGCGCTTCAGGTTTCCGAAGAACGTGAGCTTGCGCTTCGGGGGCGGGATGTCGCGGATCGCCCGCTGCAGCGCGAACACGCTTTGCGGGCGCTCGAGCGGATCTAGGCGCAGGCACCAGTCGATCACTTCGAGGAGATTGTCGGAGTACTGCCCCGACCAGATCTTCTTGGCCGAGACCAGGTGATCCTCCTGCAGCCTGGCGTCCGCGGCCTGCGGGGCGAACGCGGCGAGGCAGGCGAACATCGAGGCCCCGGTGCCGTAGACATCGGTCCACGGGCCCAGGCGGTCGTGATCGCGGTATTGCTCGGGGGCGGCGAATCCCGGCGTGTACATCGGCGCGAGCTTCGGGCGGTTGGCGGTCAGCGTCTGGCGCGCTGCGCCGAAGTCGAGCAGAACCGGGCTGCCGTCGCTGTGCAGGTAGATGTTCGCCGGCTTGATGTCGAGGTGCAGGATCTTGTGCGTGTGGACCTCGCGCAACCCGTTCAGAAGGTGCATGAATGCCTGGCGCACGAAGCGCTCGGACATCTGGTCCTGGCGCATCTGGATCTGCTGCTGCAGCGTGCGTCCCCGCTCGTAGCGCATGACCATGTAGACCGTTTCGTTGGCGCGGAAGAAATTCAGCACGCGCACGACGTTCGGGTGGTTGATCTTGGCGAGCGCGCGGCCCTCCTCGAAGAAGCACTTCATCCCATAGCGGAACGACGTGAGGTTCTCGGCCGAGCTCGCGTTGACGATGTCGCCTTCGGTGCGCAGCACCAGCGACGCGGGCAGGTACTCCTTTATCGCGACCGGGGTCCCGGTCTCGTCGTAGGCGCGATAGACGATCGAAAATCCGCCGCGGCTGATCTGGCGGTCGATCCGGTAATTCAGCAGTTGGTATCCGCCGGGCAGCGCTTGGTTGGTAACGGGCATCGACTCGATCGGGCAACGGGATAGGGGCGAAAGAAACGGCCCGCAATTCGCGTGCCAACGCTGCCGGCTCGCCTTGCGCCGGATGCGGATAACGCATACATTCTCCCGATGCGCACCCCCAAAGTAAAGCCGGAAAACTTTTCAAAACCGGCGCCTGCAGCGTCCATCTCCAAATGATTCTCAGCATGACCGGTTTCGCGGCTGCGGCCGCGGAACTTTCCGGCATTTCGCTTGCTGTCGAGCTCCGCTCGGTCAACCACCGCTTCCTCGACGTCACCGTCAAGCTGCCCGAGGAGTTGCGCATGCTGGAGCCACAGCTGCGCGAACGCCTGGCCGCCGCGCAAAAACGCGGCAAGCTCGAATGCCGGGTGGCGTTGGCGCGCACGGCGGGCGCGGTTGGCGGGATCGCCGTCGACGCCGCCCGCGTGCGGCAACTCGCGGCAGCCGCCGCCGAGATTGCGCGGGCTATTCCGGGCACGCCACCGATGTCGACCGGCGACGTCCTGCGCTGGCCCGGCGTCATGATCGAGGCGTCGCTGCCTCCCGAGGCACTGGCCGAGCGCGTCTACGCCCTCGTCGACCACGCACTCGCCGAGCTCACGGCGGCGCGCGCCCGGGAAGGCGCGAAGCTTCGCGCGGTGCTCGAGGCGCGCTGCGCCGACATCGACCGCGAGGTCGCCCGTGTCGTCCCGCGCATCCCGGTCCTCCACGCGGCTTTCGTCGACAGGCTCGGCGCCCGGCTCCGCGAAGCCGGGCTCGACCCCAACGAGGACCGGCTGAAGCAGGAGTTGGCGCTCTTCGCGACGCGGATCGACGTTGCCGAGGAAGTGGCGAGGCTTTCGACCCACG
Organism: Betaproteobacteria bacterium; assembly: GCA_027307095.1. Lineage (GTDB taxonomy): Bacteria > Pseudomonadota > Gammaproteobacteria > Burkholderiales > Casimicrobiaceae > VBCG01. The sequence continues at coordinate 2,146 of DAHUXO010000008.1, forward strand.
TCGCCGAATTCCGGCGCGTACTGGCGCAGGGCGGCAGCGCCGGCAAGCGCCTCGATTTCCTAGCGCAGGAACTGCATCGCGAAGCCAACACGCTCGGGTCCAAGTCGGTCGATGCCGAGCTTTCCCAGGTGTCGCTCGAGCTCAAGGTCGCGATCGAGCAGATGCGCGAGCAGGTGCAGAACCTCGAGTGAACGCATGACGATCACCACCCAGAGCCCCGGCGCCTCGGGCTGCCTGTTCGTCGTCGCGGCACCCTCCGGCGGCGGCAAGAGCAGCATGGTCAATGCGCTGCTGGAGCGGGAGCCGGGGATCCGGCTGTCGGTCTCGTACACGACGCGTGCGCCGCGGCCCGGCGAACAGGACGGGCACCACTACCATTTCGTCGACGTGCCGACCTTCCTGGCGCTCAAGGATCGCGGCGAGTTCCTCGAGCATGCGCATGTGCACGGCAATTGGTACGCGACATCCGCGACGTGGCTGAAGGCGCAGGTCGCGGCGGGACAGGACGTGCTGCTGGAAATCGACTGGCAGGGCGCAGCTCAGGTCCGCAGGCTGATCCGGGACTCGGTGCACATCTTCGTTCTCCCGCCGTCGCTCGAGGCGCTGCGCGATCGCCTCTACAAGCGCGCGCAGGATCCTCCCGAAGTGATCGCCAAGCGTCTCGAGGCCGCACGCGAAGAGATGCGCCACTGCGGAGAGTTCGATTATGTTATTATGAATCAGGACTTTGCACGGGCCGTCGACGATTTGTCCGTCATCGTACGCGCTGCGCGTCTCACGACTGCGCGGCAGCAGGTGCGGCACGCGAAGGCGCTCGCCGGACTCCTAGCCCACGCTTCCGAAAGCTGACCATGGCCCGCATCACCATCGACGACTGTCTTGCCCGCATTCCCAACCGCTTCGAGCTGACGCTCTCCGCGACCAACCGCGCGCGCCAGATCACCTCCGGCTCCGCGCCGCTGCTCGACCCCGACCGCGACAAGCCGACGGTCATCGCATTGCGCGAGATCGCCGCGGGCAAGGTAGGGATCGAAATGCTCCACAAGACGGCACCCACCGTGACCCTGTAGCGCCCGAAGGCGATGCGGCATGTCGGAGATTGCCGAATTTACCCGGCACCTCGGTCACTACCTGCCGACGCCTGACATCGCGCTGGTCGAGCGCGCGTTCGAGTTCTCCGAGTCCGCGCACCGCGGGCAGTTCCGCAAGTCGGGCGAGCCGTACATCACGCATCCGCTCGCCGTCGCGAGCATCCTGTCGGAATGGCGCCTCGACGCCGAAGGGCTGGCTGCCGCGCTGCTGCACGACGTGATGGAGGACACGGCGGTCTCGCGCTCCGAGATCGAATCGAGGTTCGGCCGTCCGGTCGCAGCGATGGTCGACGGCCTCTCGAAACTCGACCAGATCGAGTTCGCGAGCCGCGAGGACGCGCAGGCCGAGAGCTTCCGCAAGATGCTCCTCGCGATGGCGCGCGACGTCCGCGTCATCCTGATCAAGCTCGCCGACCGCCTGCACAACATGCGGACGCTCGACGCGATGGCGCCCACGCATCGCAAGCGCATCGCGCGCGAGACGATCGACATCTACGCGCCGATCGCCAATCGGCTGGGCCTGAACGCGCTCTACCTCGAACTGCAGGACCTGTCGTTCAAGCACCTGTACCCGCTGCGTTACCGGATCCTCGCACAGGCGATCAAGACCGCGCGCGGCAACCGGCGCGAGGTGATGAACCGGTTGCTCGACGTGATCCGCGACGGATTCGCGCGCGCCAACATCGCCGCGACGGTCACCGGGCGCGAGAAGACGATCTACTCCGTCTACCGGAAGATGCGCGAGAAGCACTACACGTTCTCGCAGGTCTTCGACATCTACGGCGTGCGCGTGCTGGTCAACGACAAGTCCACCTGCTACGCAGCGCTGGGCGTGCTGCACGAGCACTACAAGCCGATCCCCGGGAAGTTCAAGGATTACATCGCCATTCCGAAGGCGAACGGCTACCAGTCGCTGCACACGACGCTTTTCGGCCCGTTCGGCACGCCGCTGGAAGCGCAGCTGCGCACGCACGACATGCACCGTGTCGCCGAAGCGGGCGTCGCCGCCCATTGGCTGTACAAGTCGGGCGGCCAGCTCGACCTCGAGGAAGCGCAGCGCGAAACCGATCGCTGGCTGCAGAGCCTGCTCGAGATACAGTCGGAATCGCGCGATTCGAAGGAATTCCTCGAGCACGTCAAGGGCGACCTTTTCCCGGACGAGATCTACCTGTTCACGCCCAAGGGCAAGATCATGGCACTGCCGCGCGGAGCGACGGCCGTCGACTTCGCCTATGGCGTGCACACCGACATCGGTCATCACTGCGTCGCCGCGCGGATCAACTACGAGCTGCTGCCGCTGCGCACCGAGCTCAAGAACGGCGACCACGTCGAGATCCTGACGTCGCCGACCGCGCGGCCCAATCCGTCGTGGTTGTCGTTCGTGACCACCGGCAAGGCGCGCTCGCGCATCCGGCACTATCTGAAAGGCCTGCAACAGCAGGAATCGGCGGCGTTGGGCGAGCGGTTGCTGAACCAGGCGCTGGCGACCCTGAAGGTCGAGCCCGAGTCGATCACCTGGGAGCGTTGGGAGGCCATGGCGAAGGAATACGGCGCGAAGAGCCAGCTCGACATCCTGGCCGACATCGGCCTCGGCAAGCGGCTTTCCTTCGTCGTGGCGCAGGCGCTGACGCGAACCGTCGGCAAGACCGACGAGACTGCCGCCGGGCCGGCGCCCGCGGCCTCCGCGAAACCGGGCGCGCTGACGCTGCGCGGCGTCGAAGGCGTGGCGATCCAGTACGCGAAATGCTGCCGGCCGCTGCCGGGTGACGCGATCGTCGGGCAGTTCCGGCGCGGCCAGGGACTCATCGTCCACATCCGCGACTGCGTGTCGCTGCGCAAGCAACGCGTCGACGGCGGCGAGATCGTGGACGTCGAATGGGCACCCGACGTCCAGGGCGTTTTCGACGCGGGGGTGCGCGTGCTCGTCGCGGACCGGCGCGGCATGCTGGCCGAGCTCGCGACGACCATCGGCGATGCCGACGCGAACATCGACACCGTGTCGATGGAGCGGCCCGACGGCGGCGATGTCGCGATGTTCTTCGGCGTGCAGGTGCGCGATCGCCGCCACCTCGCACACCTGATGCGCGCATTGCGACGCGTGCCCGACGTGCGGCGCGTTCAGCGGGCCCGCACGTAATTGGGGTCAGAGCTGTAATAATCGCCCGGCGCACTCCTGCCGATATTGCGAGGAATTCGGCCGGGCGATTATTACAGCTCTGACCCCAATTACCAGGACGCGTCGCGCTCGGGCGTGGCCGAGATCTTGTGGACGGTCAGGTCCGCGCCGTTGAACTCGTCCTCGGCGTCGAGCCGGATGCCGAGCAGCGCCTTGAGCGTCCCGTAGACCAGGAATCCCCCGGCAAGGGCGACCACGATGCCGAGCAGCGTGCCGAGCAACTGCGACGCGAGCGCGACGCCGCCCAAGCCCCCGGCCCATGGTGCGCCGAAGATCCCCGCAGCGAGCCCGCCCCACGCGCCGCACACGCCGTGCA
>DAHUXO010000018.1 GCA_027307095.1 Betaproteobacteria bacterium
GTAAGCTTCATGCAGTACGATCTCGGCTACATCGACTTGGAGCAAAAGACCCTGCAACCCCTCGACAACCCGTTCGGCGCGAGGTTGTTACCTATGTCTTAGGTACGGACTGTTACCGATGTCTCCGGTCCGTACACTTGAAATGATGGCGCGCCCGGCAGGATTCGAACCCACGACCCCCTGGTTCGTAGCCAGGTACTCTATCCAACTGAGCTACGGGCGCAATGATTTAATTATATCAAACCCCGCCCCACACCTCGCGCGCGGTCTCTACGACCAGCCTCAGCTTCGCGGCCTGCGACTCGACGGCGATCTCGTTGCCGTGCACGGTGCTGGAAAACCCGCATTGGGGCGAAAGGCAGAGCTGATCGAAGGGCACGAACTTCGCGGCGGCGTCGATGCGGCGCTTCAGGTCGTCCTTGGTCTCGAGCTGGCCGATCTTGGTGCTGACGAGGCCAAGCACCACGGTCTTGCCCTTCGGGACATGGCGCAGCGGTGCGAAATCGCCCGAGCGCGCATCGTCGTATTCGAGGAAGTAGCCGTCGACGGCGAGCTCGTTGAACAGCACCTCGGCCACGGGCTCGTAGCCGCCTTCGGCCGCCCATGCACTTTTGAAGTTGCCACGGCACAGGTGAATGCAGACGGTCATGCCACTGGGCCTGCGCGCGATCGCTGCATTGATGAGGCGCGCGTAGCGGCGCGGCAGCTCGTTCGGATCGTCGCCACGCTGCCTCGCGCCCTCGCGCATCTTCTCGTCACAGAGATAGGCGAGATTGGTGTCGTCGAACTGCAGGTAGCTGCAGCCGGCGTTGCCGAGGCTTTGCAGCTCGTCGGCGTAGCCCGCTGCGACGTCGGCGTAGAAGGCTTCGAGATCAGGGTATGCGTCGCGGCTGATCGCCCCTCGCCCACCGCGGAAATGCAGCATGGTCGGCGACGGGATCGTCACCTTGGGCGTGCGCGTGGTCACCGAGCGCAGGAACTCGAAATCGGCGAGCTGGATCGGCCGGTCATGACGGACTTTGCCGGTGACCTGCATCACCGGCGGCTCGAAATCGACGTCGCCCTTGGCGCTGTGGAACTTGACGTGGATGCCGCCCTTGGTCTCGACGCCCCCGAGCTGCGTCAGGAAGTCGATGTGGAAATAGGTGCGCCGATACTCACCGTCGGTGATGCCGCGTAGCCCGAGGTCCTCCTGGAACTTGACGATGCCGCGAATCGCTTCGTCCTCGACGCTGCGAAGCTTCGCGGCAGAGATGGCGCCGGTCCTGAACTGCTCGCGCGCATCGAGCAGGAATTTCGGGCGCAGGAAACTGCCGACGTGATCGGCGCGAAACGGCGGAACGTTGCGGATGGCGACGGCTGGCGAGGCAACAGCGGCAGTCATGAATCCTCCAGCGATGCGACGATGCAATTGAAAGTGTGGAGCGCGCTTAGAGCTCGAGGGCACGCAAGTCGAGCCTGCCCGCGGCAACGGGCGGGCACCAATAATACGCGCCGGTGACCGGGCGCGAGAACGTGAAGAGCGCGTCGACGATGCCGTCGTCCAGGCCCGCCATCCGGCGCATGACGCGCTCGAAGCGGTCGAGCGACTCCCCGTACGCGATGAATTCGAAGCCTTCCTTGCCGGCGCCGGCCCAGGGCATCGAGCGGCGCCACATGAACGCCGGCGGGTCATAGTCCTCCTGCGTGCTGCGCTTCACGTGCGCCGAGGGCGGCGCATCTTCGAGCTCGTCGTTCGACTCGAGGTCGCGGCCCATCATTGCGTTGCGCTCCGGCGACGTCATGCGGCGATAGCGCCCGAGGTCGTGCAGCCAGCGCTGGACGGCGACGAAGCTCGATCCGGCCATGCCTTCGCCCGCCGCGACGATCGCGGCCATGATGGCATCTTCGCCTTTCGGATTCTCGGTTCCGTCCTCGAAGCCCGACAGATCGCGCCCGCCGCGATAGAGGAACATGTCGACGGCGTCGGCGAGCATGAAGTCTTCGGCGAGCATGCCCATAACCTGCACCTCGAGGTCGAACAGCACGCCGCGGTCATCGCCATGCAGATGCACCCACAGCGCGTGCGCAATGCCGGGCACTTCGACGGCGGGACCGGCGAGCGCCGGGAACGCCCGCAGGCCGGGCACCGACACACCGACCGCCAAAGCCAGCGGCTCGCCGATGCCGACGACGCCCTTCGCGGAGTCGAACGCCGCGCCGAGCCTGCGCAGCGCAGCGGCCGGCTTCGCATCCGTCCTGATCGAAAACGACAGTCCCCGCGCCAGCGCCGGGATCGGCGCCAGGATCCGCGGCTGCACGCTCTTGCTCACCATTGACGTTCCTCTCCGCATTGGGGGTCTCGAGCAAGGATTATCGACCAACCCGGCACGACGGCGCGACTACGGCCGCGGTGGCGTCTCGCTGTCGGCGCCGCCATCGATCGGCAGGCGCTCGTCCGGTGGACCGGTTGCACGCCCCCTGCGCAGTGCGATCCCCTTGCCCGCCCAGGCGATGCCCGACCATATCGACACTACGGCGATCGGCCAGGCGAGCACGCGGGGCCACGTGGCCGCGACGACGCCCACGGCGATCGCGATGATCGCCATAATGAAAAGCAGCCCGGCCTCCGCCGGCCCCAGAGCGCGCCGATCGGTCAATGCCGCGCCCAGTGCGCTGCCGACGCTCACCGCCCCTGCGGCGGCGCGTCCCGCACTGCCCGAGCGGGCGCGGCGCAGGCCCTGCCGCAGCTCGCGCGCCGTCGTCGCTCCGCTCGCCACCGCTGCGGGGCGCACCCGATTGCGCCGGGTAAGCACGATCTCCGTCGCCTGCTCGAGGTCCATCTCGTACTGCTCGGCCATCTGTGCTGAAAATCCGGCGTCCTCGATCGCGACGTCGAGCTCGTAGTTCGACATCCAGCTCGCGAGATTCAGGTTGGTCGAGCCGACCCGTGACCAGCGGCCGTCGGCGACGGCGGACTTGGCGTGCAGCATCGTGCCGTTCCATTCGAACACGCGCACGCCTGCCTCGAGCAGCGGCCGGTATTGCGAACGCGACAGCGGCGACAACGCCGGGATGTCGCTCGCGCCAGGCACCAGCAGGCGGACGTCGACACCATCGCGGGCTGCCGCGCGCAGCGACTGGACGTAGGCCGACGTCGCGACGAAATAGGCGTCGGTCAGCCACAGCTGCTGTCTTGCGATCGAGGCGATGACGAGATCCATCCGGAACGTACCTGCGAGGTCGGGTTCGTTGGCGATCACGTGGAGGTGCATGTCGCCGGCCGGCGCGATCGTCCCCGGAGGCGTCAGCAGCGACGCATCGAGCGGCGGTCCGCAGGTGCCGAAGACCTGTGCGAACGCATGCTCGAGCGCACTTATCGCCGGCCCGCGGATCTCGATCCCCGTGTCGCGCCAGGGCTCGAGCCTGCGCTCGGGGTCGCCCAGCCAGCGCTCGCTGATGCATAGCCCGCTGACGAATCCGACTTCTCCGTCGACGACGATCGTCTTGCGATGGTCGCGCGACAGCCACCCCAGCGGACTCGCCAGGTGCGGAGGATTGAAGACCCGCACGTCGGCCCCCGCCTCGCGCGCCTCGCGCCACAGCGACAACGCCCGGCAGGAACCCAGCCAGTCGACGATGATCGAGACGCTGACGCCCGCGCGCGCCCGCTCGGTCAGAATTGCCGCGAACTCGCGGCCGATCGCATCATCCTCGACGATGTAGCACTCGAACAGGATCGATTGCTGCGCGTGCGCGATCGCCTTCTTCCACGCCGGGTAGTTCTCGGCAGCGTCGCGCAGCAGCCAGACCGCATTGCCCTCCAACGCCGCGGCGCCGGCAGCGCGGGAGATTGCGCGCTCGGCGAACTCGGTCAGGGTCGCGCCGCCGACGCGTGGAGGATTGGCTGGCAATGTCGTCAACGCGGATGCGCAGTCGGATTCCGGCGGCGCGAAGCGCCGCGACGGATGGGATTATGCGCAAACAAACGCCGCGAGGCGATCGGGCCGGCCCCTACTTGGCGGCGCCGGCGGCCGAGCTTCCGTCGGAGGACGCGGATTCGCTCTCCAGCATGCGCAGCTGCCAGATCTCCTTGTTGCCATCCTGCAGCAGGGGTTTGAGGGCGAGCCGGCCCGCTTTGCCGATGCTGCGCTCGAGGTAGCGCATTTCTTCGAGCTTGGTGCGAACCGATTCGTCGACCGTCGCCTCGAAGCCGTTCTCGCGCATCATCAGGATGCCCTTGGCGCGTAGCGCGAGCTCCGCATGGAGCCGCAGATAGCAGAGCAGGTCGGCCACGATCGGGCCCTTGAAGCGACGCTTGAGGGTCGTCAGGTAGCGTCCCGCGGGCGAGTCGGAAAATCCGCCCGAGGTGATCGACTCCAGCATGTCCGCGTCGGCATCGAAGCCCTGGCCCAGCCAGCTCGCCACGGAGCGCTCGCTGCGCTGGAAGACCATGAACAGCAACGGCGGGAGCGTGAAGAAAATCGCGAGCAACGCCAGCCTCGGCGACGACGACAGGTGATTGAACGCCGAATGCAGGACGACCGCGAGCCCTAGGCCGGGGATGAAGGCCACCGGTGACGGCTCCGGCGTGCGCTCGGCGATGGCGAGCCCCAGCACCGCGAAGATGGCCGTCGCGCCGCCATGCATGATTGCCGTGCCGAAACCGCGCACGATCCAGGTGCCGATCCCTGCTCCCGGAACCAGGTGCTGGTAGTACACGTTCTCGACGATCGCGAAGCCGGTGCCCACCGCGAAGCCGAAGATCGCGGCATCGACGAGGAAACCGATCCGGTGCATGCGGATCAGCGCCACGATGACCAGGCCTTTGGCGAGCTCCTCGACCCACGGGCTGACGTAGCGGCTGTAATTGGTGAAGTCGAGCGACAGGACGCCGATCAGCCACCCGTTGGCGTAGTAGCAGATCCCTGCCACCACCACGCCGGCCAGCACGACGGCGACGATGACGCGCATGGTGACGAGCTTGTAGCCGTCGAGGTACAGCAGTGCCGCGAGAAACGCCAGCACCGGCAGCACGCCGATCACGAGGTGCGGCAGGATGGCGATCGTCATGGCATCGTCCCCGGCGCCCGGATGCGCAAGCTACAGAACCTTCAGGGACAGCATGAATTCGTCGCCCTTGCGCTGCGAATTCTGGAAGCCGACGGCGTAGCCGATCGACAGCGTCATGTCGTAGCGATGAAGGACGTGGAAGCGAAGATCCGCCTGCATCCCGACGTCTGCATAGCCCTTGCGCAGCGTCCGGTTGCCCGGATCGGTCCACAGGCCGGTGGCAAACACCGCCGGGCGGAGCCAGTTCAGGTAGAAACCCGGCGTGCCGACCGACTCGAACACCCATGGCGGAAGGTCCCACTCCCCGAGCTGGCGCAGGAAGCTCTGCCCCCCGATCTCGTCGATTCCGAACCCAGGCAGCGAATCGTAGTCGCGGTAGCGCTTGACCGACCCCTTGTCGACGTAGTTGTTGCCAAACCGCCGAAGTAGTAGCTCGCGACCGGGTTGTCGCGGCTGCCCGTGCCGACGCCGGCTGCGCTTCGCAACCAGATCGACGAATGCGCGAGCGGGAGCTGGAAGCCGTAATCGAAGTTCCCCCGCAACTGCGCGGTCGTCCCAGTCGCGATGTGACTCGCCTTGACCACCGCATCCCACTTGATGCCCTTTTCCTCGTCGACGAATCCGAGCGATCGCCGAACGAAGGTGTAGTGCAACCCGACCTGGGCCGTCTCCAGGCGCGTGAACCCGGTGCCGACATTCTGCGCGTTGGGCAGCGTGTCGATGTGGTCGAAGTACCCGAGGTCGTAGCTCAGCGTGAGCAGGCGCGGCTTGTCGTAGATCAGGAAGTCGTCATACCCGATCTTGGCGGCGAATCCCCTGCGGCTGGTCTTGGTCGGTCCGAACAGGTCGTAGAAATCGGAGGGATTCCACGCCAGGCTCCCGCGCCAACTGAGATAGTTTCCCGCGACCTCAACGTGGCTGCGCTCGTCGCCGGGGACATGTCCCAAAGGGGTGTACGCCGCCGTAGCGCCGATGTGGGAGAACAGGATCGGATCGGAAAAATTGAACTGATAACCGAGGCCGACGGCATTCTTGTACCCCTGCAGCACCGGGTATGCATTGTCGAAACCCATCGCATGCAGCGGCGAGTAGGCGCCCTGCTTCACGACCAGCTTGTCGTAATCGACGGTCCCGGGCGGCGGCACCTGCCAGGTTTTGACGATCGGGTGCTTCTCCGCGACTTCGGTGCCGAGAAAGGTGATCGCGCTGACGTCCTGGAGCGGTTTGGGGTCGATCGTCGCCGGGATGAAACCCTTGCCGCTGTACACCAGCACGATCAGCCGACCATCCTTCAGCGGAACGGGACGGAAGTAACCGGTTTCGGCGTTCGAGACGGCCTCGACCCGGCCGGTCGCAACCTCGTACCGAAAGATGTTCGACACGCCGGTGTAGTAGCTGCTGCCGTACAGATACCGGCCGTCGGGCGAGAACACGAAGCTCTCGGGAATCGACTGGCCGAAGCGAAATTGCGAAGCCGGCCGCAGGTCCCCCTTCAGCACGTCGGCCAGCCGCCACACGCGGACGTACTGATCGGCATTGAGCTCGCTCATCGACGCCGACAGAAGTTGGCCGTCGGGCGAGATGTCGAGGTCGTAGGGAACCGACTCGTACGGGAAGCGGTGGATCATCTGCCATCCCCGGTACGGATAGGGAATGCGCACCAGCTCGGAGAGCCCATTGCTGGTTCGAACCCCCATCAGCGAGCGATCGACGGGGTTAAACGCAAGGTCGCCGATGCGCGCGCCCTCGATCAGCATTCTCGTCGCACCGGTATGCACGTTGACTTCCATCAGGTCGCGCAGTCCTTCGTTGTTGTTCGTGAAGAACGCGGTGCCGCTGCCGGGGTCGTAGGCCAGCGACGTGACCTTGTACACCAGCCCGCCCTTGATGTCGGTGAGGGGAGTCTCCTTGCCGGTCCGGGTGTCGAGCGCGCCCACGTGGTCGATGAAGCCCGGATAGACGAATCCGGCGTAGAGCATGCCCGTCGCATCGTCGTAGTACATGCGCGAGATCGAGCCCATCGCGCTCCCGGCCAGCGGCTTGTACGGGGTGATCGGGTGCTGCCGGACCTCCTCGAGGTTGCGCTTCTGGAACTCGTGCTCGAACGCGATCCAGTGCTGCCACGCCGTCTCGAGCGGCAGCCCGAACACGTGCTGGAACTGGTCCGCGTAGTAGGCCTTGCTGCCTTCGTCGCGCTTGATCCACGCCACCACCTGCTCCGGCGAATAGGCATAGGCGAGCCAGGTGAAGAAGCGCGTGCCGTAGAGGTACGCGTCGGCCGTGATCTGGAAGCTGGTCTGGACTCCGCGCGAGGCGAGGCCCAGCGGATCGTAGAATTTGGCGTTGTCGCGGACCATTGCGCGGAACACCATCTCGTCGTAGCCCCCCTGGGCGCGCCCGATTCCGCCGTCCTTCCACGTTTCCATGAAGACCGCGCCACCTTCCGCCCACCAGCGCGGAACCGCATTGCGCGGAGACGTCAGGTACGAGTAGAGCAGCGTCTCCGGGTTGGCGGTCTCGACGCGCACCTTTCCGCCGAAGAAATCGCGCCAGTGGCGATCCTCGGCGGTCGCCATGTCACCCTGCGTCACATGAACCAACTCGTGATTCATCAGCGTGTACAGGCGCTCGCTCGCGGGAAACGTCTCGAACGCGTGCGAGATCGGCGCGACGTCGATGACCACGCGGTCGTGCGGCAGCGTGTTGGTGACCGCGGCCCCGTAATCGGACAGGTCCTTGAGCAGGACGATGGTGGGTTCCGACGGATCCCAGCCGAAGGTCTTGCGCTGGAACGCGAGCGAATTTGTGAAGGTTCGCACCGCATGCGGCACGAGGTACTTCAGCGAATCGAAGTAGATGAGGTCGAGGTCCTTGGTCCGGACGTAGGACAGCCCGAGGTCCGAATCGGCGGCCGCCATGGTAGGCAGCACGGCAAGTAGCAGGCAGCAGATGCGGCGGAACATGCGAGGACCTCCCATTCCCAGGTGGGCGTAAGGATATGGAGGAAACGCACAAAATGAAACCGCCGGCAGGTTCGCCGGCGGTTCCTTGGACTGCTGGAGTGTCGCGGTCTGGCTTAGCGGTCGGATCCCATCATCGCCCGGTCGCCCGAGTTCAGCCCGCCACGGTCGCCGGAGTTCAGCCCGCCACGGTCACCCGAGTTCAGGCCACCGCGGTCGCCGGAGTTCAGGCCACCGCGGTCGCCGGAGTTCAGCCCGCCACGGTCGCCGGAGTTCAGCCCGCCACGGTCGCCGGAGTTCAGGCCGCCACGGT
>DAHUXO010000037.1 GCA_027307095.1 Betaproteobacteria bacterium
GTCCGGACACGAGCTCGTCGACTGCGGTGCGATTGACGAGCTCGACCGCGTACCCCAGCGCGACCCCGGACGCGATCGCGAACATGGCGACGAGCGCACGCGCCCACGATCGTCGCAGACCGCCGCCGGCAACCGCGCGAACGACGGCCAGCGCAGCCGGAGCGGGTCGCGTCATGACGGCACGGGTCGCATTGGAACGCCGCCTCAATCGACGTCGTCGCCGTGGTCCTCGCCCGCCGCATGCTCGCGCAGACCGTCGGCGGTGAGCTTCAGCACGCGGTCCGCCGAGGCCGCAGCGGCACGCGAATGCGTGGCGATGATGCCGGTCGCGCCGTCGCGCTTGACCGCGTCACGCAGCAGTCCGATGGCCTGCCGTGCGCTCGCGGGATCGAGGTTGCCCGTCGGCTCGTCGGCGAGGACCACGGCCGGGCGATGGACGAGCGCGCGCGCGATCGCCACCCGCTGCAGCTCGCCTCCCGACAGCTCGGCCGGGCGGGCGTCTCCGCGTCCGCCGAGGCAGACGCGCCCGAGCATCGCGGCAACGCGCGCGTCGGCGTCCGGTCCGTGCCGGCGCTGCAACGCGAGCGGCAGCGCGACGTTGGCGGCAACCGACAGGTACGGCAGGACATGGAACGCCTGGAACACGAAGCCCATCCGGTTTCGCCGCAATTCGGTGAGCGCATCGTCGTCGCAGGTCGCCAGATCGACGCCATCGACGACGACCGTGCCGGAGTCGGGCCGGTCGAGCCCGGCGATCAGGTTGAGCAGCGTCGATTTGCCGATTCCCGACGCGCCGACGATCGCGACGTACTCGCCGCGCGCGACGGTCAGCGACAGCCGCTCGAAGACCTGCCGCGGCGCGGTCCCTGCACCGGCGTAGGCCCGGGAGAGCGCGTGGATCTCGATCACGCGCGGGAGTCCGGCCCGGCGCTTGCGCCGGAAGCCCGATGCGCTAGGCGTGCAGCGGGACGAAGCGCAGGGCGACGCCGTTGTTGCAGTAGCGCAGGCCGGTCGGTTGCGGGCCGTCGTCGAAGACGTGCCCATGGTGCCCGCCGCATTTGATGCAGTGGTACTCGGTGCGCGGGACGATGAGCTGCAGGTCGGTCTTGGTCGCGAAGACCCCGGGAATCGTCGTGAAATAGCTCGGCCAGCCGGTGCCGCTGTCGAATTTCATCGCCGACGTGAACAGCGGCAGTGCGCAGCCCGCGCACACGAAGACCCCGGGCCGGTGCTCGTCGTTCAACGGGCTGGTCCAGGGGCGCTCGGTTCCCTCGTGGCGAAGGACGGAGTAGGCGGCGGGGCTCAGCTGCTTGCGCCACTGCGCGTCGGTCATGACGACCGGGGTCGCGTCGCTCGCAACGCTGGCGCCCTTCGCGAGCAGCAGCTTCCAGTCGCGCTGCAGGTTTGCGACCGTCGGGCCGGGCGCCGTGGCGACCTTCAGATATTGGGCGCGGGCAATCCCGAACCCGCCGGCTGCGGCGGCAGCGCCCAGGAGGAACACGCGTCGGTTCATCGATGGATTTCCTTCGGGGCAGTGGTGGGGTTGGATGATCGGAGGGCGCGAACGTTCCGCAGTCCCGACATGCGTTCGGTCGCGTACGCCCGCACATGCCTTACACGGCGGCTCAGGCCGGCACCGGTGGACGATTGCGGCGTGGCCGGGCTGCGGCACCGCTGCGGGCGTTCCAGACATCGCGGACGACGTCGCGCAGCGCATGGATCGGGGCATCCCGCTCGCGGTCGCGGCGATAGAGAAACTGCAGGGTGGTCGCCAGGCGGGCGCCATTCCCATTCCAGATGAAGACCTGTCCGGCGGCGGCGAGCGTCTGTGCAATGTCCTCGCGCATCAGCGCGACGCCGACCCCCGCCGCCACCAGAGAGCTGATCACCGCTTCGTGATCGGCTTCGACGTGGCGCACCGGAGCGGCCCCGTTGGCGTTGAACAGCCTCGTCGCCAGCGCGTAGTGGGTGCTGATCTGCGGCGTCATGATCCAGGGTTCGGCAGCGATGGCCTCCCAGCCCGCGCCGGCGAGGCGTTCCGACCATGCCGCCGGTCCGGCGACCCGGTAGGCGAACTCGCGCAGCGGGACCGACACCACTGCGCCGTGCGTCAACTCGCCATAGTAGAACGCCGCATCGAGCTCGCCGTCGCGGACCTTTTCGAAGGCGGCGCCGGTGATCTCTTGGTGGACGTCGATTTCCAGCTGCGGGTAGTGCTGGACGGCGCAGCGCAGCACGTCGGCCAGCCGGATGAATTCGGGGTCGGCGACGGTGCCGAGGCGCACCCGCCCGGCCACCCCGCCCCGGAGCTCCGACGCCCGGCTCCGCAGGGCCTGGGCTGCTGCGATCACGCGCTCCGCGTCGGCCAGGAGCTGGCGTCCGGCCGGCGTGAGTGTCATTCCGCCTGCGCCGCGCTCGAACAGGACCACGGAGAGCTCGTCCTCCAGGGCCTTGATCTGGGCCGAAAGGGCGGGCTGGCTGACGTGCAGGCGCTCGGCGGCACGGGTCAGGTGGCCGAGTTCCGCGACGGTGGCAAAGCTTCTGAGCTGATAGAGCTCCATGGGCATCGGGCCCCGATCCCGGGCTGTGGCTGGAGCTGGCGAATCCGATCGCCAGTTATTCCGCATTGCAATATACAGGAAATAACCTATCCGAAAATTCTATGCTAATGATCCAAAAGCATGATTTGACTACGGTGTCCCCTGATCCTATCTTGTGATGGTGCGGCGCACAACTGGTGGGCCGCGGTGCAAGAGCGCCACAAGCGCATGCAGGAGACAGCCAAATGAGCAAGTCCGAAGCCTGGTCGCCCAAGGCGGCCGAACTCTACTTCAAGCAAAGCATTATCGGGCAGTTGTCGACGGTCATCGCCGAAGCGCTGGCCGGCAGCAGCAGGGCCGCCGAAGTCGCCCGCCGGGCCCAGATCGGTCGCCAAGTGTCGCCGGCGGCGGTACGGACCCCCGCCGCCGCGCCCGCAACCCCTGCGGCGCCACGCATGTCGTTGCTCGATCGCCTCGACGCGTGGCATTTCCGCCAGGCGCAGCGCGAACGCGAGGCCTACCTCGCGCGCTCGAAGGACGTGTTCGATCTCGAGCGGCGCATGCGCGCGCTCGAGAGTGGCACGATGGGACGCTATTACTGATCCCCGTCCCGGGGGTCAGAGCAGCCCCTCGAACAGCTGGACCTCGACCGGCGAGCCGGCGGCGACGTCGCCGGTCTCCACCGGCAGCACGATGAAGCAGTTCGCCCGCGACATCGATGACAGGATGCCCGAGCCCTGATCGCCGGTAGTGCGCACCTGCCAGGCGCCGTCGGCGCCCCGCGTCAGGACGCCTCGCTGGAACTCCGTGCGCCCCGGCACCTTGCGGATCGGCGCGGCGAGCGGCGCCTTGAACGTCGGCTGCGACTCCACGTCCCGGCGTCCCTGCAGCACCAGCAGGGCGTCGCGGACGAATTCATAGAACGTCACCATCACCGACACCGGATTGCCTGGCAGGCCGAAGAAATGTGCCGCGCCGACCTTGCCGTAGGCGAGCGGGCGGCCGGGTTTCATCGCGATCTTCCAGAACAGCACCTCACCGAGCTTGTCGAGCAGCTGCTTGACGAAGTCGGCTTCGCCCACCGACACACCGCCCGAGGTGATCACGACATCGGCACTCGCGGCCGCAGTCGCGAATGCCCGCTCGAGCGCCTCGGGGACATCGGGAACGACGCCCATGTCGACGATCTCGCAGTTGATCCGCGTCAGCATCCCGTAGAGCGTGTAGCGATTGCTGTCGTAGATCTCGCCTGCGGCGAGCGGCTGGCCGATCGACCGCAATTCGTCGCCGGTCGAGAAGAACGCGACGCGCAGCCGTCGATAGACGCTCACCTCGTTGATGCCCAGCGATGCGAGCATCCCGAGTTCGGCAGGGTGCAGCGGCTGCCCGGTGCCGAACACGGCTGCGCCACGCTTCAGGTCCTCGCCGGCAAAGCGCCGGTTCTGTCCCGCCTTCGCCACCGCGCCGGCGGCG
>DAHUXO010000040.1 GCA_027307095.1 Betaproteobacteria bacterium
GGGGTCGAAGGCGGTGACGGTACCGACGCCGTCGACGTGGCCGCTCACCAGGTGCCCGCCGAGGCGATCCCCCAGGCGCAGCGCCTTCTCCAGGTTCACGCCGCGCCCGGGCGCGAAGCCCGTCGTGCAGCGCAGCGTCTCGGCCGACACGTCGAAATCGAGCATTCCGCCCGCAATGGCGACGACGGTCAGGCAGCACCCGCCGACGCAGATGCTGTCGCCCACGCGAACGCCGGCGAGATCGAGCGCATCCGCCGCCACGCGCAGCCTCGCGCCGTCGGCGGCCGGTTCCACCGCGGCGACACGGCCGACGCCCTCGACGATGCCCGTGAACATCAGCCTTCCTCCCCGCCTTCGATGCGCGCGATGATGCGCAGGTCATCGTCGATGCGATCGATCGCTTTCCAGCGCAGCCTCGTGCGCCCTGCGAGCGCCTGCAGCGGCTCGGGAAACTCGAACATTCCGCGTGCGGGATCGCCGATCAGGCCACCCGCAAGGTAGACGAGGACCTCGTCGATCAGTCCTGCGCGCAGCAGTGCGCCGTTGAGCTTGGCGCCGGACTCGACGTGGACCTCGTTGATGCCGCGCCTGGCAAGCTCGCGCATCATCGCGCCAAGATCGACGCGCCCGTCCGGATCGGGCAACGCGAGCACGTCGACGTCGTCGGGCCACGCGGGATTGCGACGGCCGGCCGTCACGATCAGCGCGGGACCCCCT
Organism: Betaproteobacteria bacterium; assembly: GCA_027307095.1. Lineage (GTDB taxonomy): Bacteria > Pseudomonadota > Gammaproteobacteria > Burkholderiales > Casimicrobiaceae > VBCG01. Next base: position 718 of record DAHUXO010000040.1, read on the forward strand.
GCGAGCACTCTCGCGCGGGGCGGGACGTCGCCGTTGCGATCGACGATCACCCGCAGCGGCTGCCGCGTCGTCGCGACCGCGCGCACGTTGAGTTGCGGGTCGTCGTGCAGGACGGTACCGACACCGGTCAGGATCGCGCAGGCGCGCGCGCGCCATGCGTGGCCGTCGTCACGGGCGGCAGCGCCGGTGATCCACCGACTCTCGCCGTTCGCAAGTGCAGTGCGCCCGTCGAGGGTGGCGGCGATCTTGCTGCGCACCCACGGCAGTCCGCGGGTGATGCGGGAGACGAAGCCCGGATTGAGCTCGCGCGCCTCGTCCTCGAGCAACCCGACGTCGACGGTGATGCCGGCCGCGGCGAGCCGCGCGAGCCCGTCCGCCTGCGCGGCAGCCGGGTCGCGCATCGCCGCCACGACGCGCGCAATGCCTGCGCGGATGATCGCGTCGACGCAGGGCGGTGTTCGCCCCTGCGTGTTGCAGGGCGAGAGGGTGACGTACAGTGTGGCGCCCCGCACATCCTGTTCCATGGCGCCGGCATCCGCGAGTGCGGCGATTTCAGCATGGGCCCCGCCGGCGCGGACGTGCCAGCCCTCGCCGATCGGGTTTCCATCGCGGACGATGACGCAGCCGACCCGCGGATTGGGGGTCGTCGTGTAGAGGCCGCGCTCGGCCAACTCGAGCGCGCGCGCCATGTGGGCGCGCTCGGCGTCGGAGTATGCGGCGCCGCTCACGCCGGCCACCACAGTTCCCGTCGCTCCCAAGTCACGTCCGCCGCAGCGCGCGCGACCAGCGGAACGGTCACGCCGGCCGTCGCGCGGACTTGCGCGGAGCCGGCACGGCTTCCACCTCCTTCAGCGCATCACGGAAATCGGAGGCATCCTGGAACGAGCGGTACACCGATGCGAACCGTATGTAGGCGACCTTGTCGAGCTTGTAGAGCTCTTCCATGACCATCTCGCCCAGCTGCCGCGACGCGATCTCGCGCTCGCCCAGCGACAGCACCTTCTGCACGATCCGCTCGATCGCGGCATCGACGTATTCGGTGGGCACCGGCCTCTTGTGCAACGCTCGCGCGAATCCGACTCGCAGGCGGTTCCGGTCGAAATCGGCGCGGTTGCCGTTGGTCTTGACGACCTGCGGCAGGCGCAGCTCGACGGTCTCGTAGGTGGTGAAGCGCTTCTGGCATCCGGTGCAGCGACGCCGGCGGCGAATCGAATCGCCGGCGTCGGAGACCCGCGAGTCGATCACCTGCGTTTCATCGCTGCCGCAGAATGGGCACTTCATCGGATCGGCGCGTCGGACCTGCGCATTCGCAGCGGCATTGCGCGCGTCATGCGCGATAGACGGGGAACCTGCGCGTCAGCCCCGCGAGCGTGCCGCGGACGCGGGCGGCCACCGCCTCGTCGCCGGGCGCATCGAGCACGTCGGCGATCAGATGCCCGAGTTCCTCGCATTCGATCTCGCCGAACCCGCGGGTGGTGACCGCCGGACTGCCGATGCGGATGCCAGACGTGACGAAAGGCTTCTCGGGATCGTTGGGGATCGCGTTCTTGTTGACGGTGATGTGCGCGCGCGAAAGTGCGGTCTCGGCGTCCTTGCCCGTCACCTTCTTGGCACGCAGGTCGACCAGGAACAGATGCGAATCGGTGCCGCCGGAAACGATGCGCAGGCCCCTCTCCTGCAGCACCTTGGCGAGCACGCGCGCGTTCTCGAGCACCCGCTCCTGGTAGATCTTGAAGTCGAGGGTCAGCGCCTCGCCGAAGGCGACCGCCTTGGCGGCGATGACGTGCATCAGCGGCCCGCCCTGGAGCCCGGGGAACACCGCCGAGTTGAGCGCCTTGGCGTGCGCCTCCTTGGTCAGCACGAAGCCCCCCCGGGGACCGCGCAGCGTCTTGTGGGTCGTGCTGGTGACGTAATCGGCGATACCGACCGGGCTGGGGTAGACGCCTGCGGCGACCAGTCCCGCGTAATGCGCCATGTCGACCATCAGCAGCGCCCCGACGCCGTCGGCGATGGCGCGGAAGCGCTTCCAGTCGATGACCCGCGAATACGCCGACGCCCCTGCGATGATCAGCTTCGGTCGGTGCTCCTGGGCGAGGCGCTCGGCGGCGTCGTAATCGATCAGCTCGGTGTCGGGTTCGAGACCGTAGGCGGCGACCTTGAACCACTTGCCGGACATGTTGACCGGCGAGCCGTGGGTCAGGTGCCCGCCGTGCGGCAGGCTCATGCCGAGGATCGTGTCGCCGGGCGAAAGCGCCGCGAAGAACACCGCCTGGTTGGCCTGCGCGCCCGAATGGGGCTGGACGTTCGCGGCGTCGGCGTGGAAAAGCCTGCGGACACGATCGATCGCGAGCTGCTCGGCGATGTCGACGAACTCGCAGCCGCCGTAGTAGCGCTTGCCGGGGTAGCCTTCGGCGTACTTGTTGGTCAGCTGCGAACCCTGTGCCGCCATGACCGCCGGACTCGCATAGTTCTCGGAAGCGATGAGCTCGATGTGCTCTTCCTGGCGGCG
>DAHUXO010000042.1 GCA_027307095.1 Betaproteobacteria bacterium
CGCGCTGTTCGCCGTCGCCGGCCGCGACGTCCGCCGGGCGACCGCGGGCGACCTGGGATTCGTCGCCGGCCCGAGGCTCAACGCCGCCGGTCGCCTGGCCGACATGTCGGTCGGGATTCGCTGCCTGCTCGCGGAGACCGATGCGCAGGCGCAGCCGCTCGCACACGAGCTCGACCGCTTGAACCGCGAGCGTCGCGACATCGAGGCGTCGATGCAGGAGCAGGCGCTGGCCGAAGTCGAGGCGGGCCAGGCGCTCGACGACGACGACGCGTACACGCTGTGCGTGCATCGTCCGCAGTGGCACCCGGGCGTGGTCGGCATCGTCGCATCGCGGCTCAAGGACCGCTATCACCGCCCGGTCATCGTGTTCGCGCAAAGCAGCGCGACGGAGCTCAGGGGTTCCGGGCGCTCGATCGCCGGGTTCCACCTGCGCGATGCCCTCGACCTTGTCGCCAAGCGGGCTCCCGACACGGTGACGCGCTTCGGTGGGCACGCACATGCCGCGGGCCTGTCGATCCCCGCCGGCGCCCTCGCCCGCTTCGCCGAGGCCTTCGAATCGGTCGCGCGCGAGCGGCTGCCGGCAACGGCGCTGCGCCGCACCCAGGACAGCGACGGCGAGCTCCGGCGCGGGGAACTGACGCTCGAACTCTGCGCGACGCTGCGCTCCCAGGTGTGGGGACAGGGCTTTCCGCCGCCCACCTTCGACGGAAGCTTCGACGTGGTCGCCCAGCGGGTCGTCGGCGATGGGCACGCAAAGCTCACCCTCGAGCGCCACGGCGAGCGCCATTCCGCGATCGCCTTCCGCACCCCCGAGACGCTCCCGCCGCGAATCCTGGCGCTCTACCGGCCGGAGCTCAACCTGTGGGGCGGCCTGCAGTCGGTCGAGCTGGTCATCGAGGGTTATGCCGCGGCCTGAGCGCCCGCGAGCCCGCGATTGCGCAAAGCAGAAGCGCCGCACGCAGTCGGCGCTGCCAGCTGCGATCCGCAGTCCACCTGCGACGCGTCGCAACATGCAGCTGATTATCTCAATGAATTGTTTATATTAACTATTTTTGTGATTGTCGAATTCGTGGCGGCAACGCAACAAGCTGCAGGCCATGGCCCAATATTCCTTGTGCGACGCAATATATTGCGCTAGATTACAACGCATTTTGCCGAGCCGACCCCGCCCCGGGGTGGCCAGCGGGCTGCAATCATCGAAGGACTCGCGGATGCGTCTCACCGACAAGGTTTCGATCATCACCGGCGCCGGCCAGGGCATCGGGCGCGCGACGGCGCTCAAGTTCGCGTCGGAGGGTGCCAAGGTCGCGGTGTGCGACATCAACACGGCGGCGGTCGAGGACACGGTCAAGGCGGTCCTCGATGCCGGCGGCGAGGCCGCAGGCTTCCGGGTCGACGTGACCGACAAGGCGAGCATCGCCAGGATGGTGACCGGCGTCATGGCCAAGTGGGGCCGGATCGACACGCTGGTCAACAATGCCGGCATCGTCCAGGACGCGCAGTTCAAGAAGATGACCGACGAGCAGTTCGAGCGCGTCATCGACGTCAACCTCAAGGGCGTCTACCACTGCACCAAGGCGGTCGTCGACATCATGCTCGAGCAGAACTCGGGCGTGATCCTGAACGCGTCGTCGATCGTCGGGCTCTACGGCAACTTCGGGCAGACCAATTACGCGGCGACCAAGTTCGGGGTCATCGGCATGATGAAGACCTGGGCCCGGGAGCTCGGCCGCAAGGGCATCCGCGCGAATGCGATCTGTCCAGGCTTCATCGAGACGCCGATCCTTTCGTCGATCCCCGACAAGGTGATCAAGATGATGGAAGACAAGGTCCCGATGGGCCGCCTCGGCAAGCCCGAGGAAATCGCCAACACCTACGCCTGGCTCGCCTCCGACGAGGCGTCGTACATCAACGGCGCCGTCATCGAGGTTTCCGGCGGCTGCACGATCTGACCCCTCTGCGTTGCGCGGCCGCACCGCGGCCGCACTTCAGCAGCCGGGCGGCGCATTTCATCCGAAAGGCGGGTTGAGCCGGTTGCAGGATCGGGGGTAGCATTTCGCGCCCGATGCCCCGATTACGGTCGCCTTCGATGATCCGCCCGCTGCTCCCGCCCATCCTCCTCGCCCTTGCCGGCGTCGTCGCCGCGCCCGCCGGCGCCGTGACGATCGGCGGCAATCCCGGTCCGGCCCACAACTATGTCTGCCCGCATGCGGACGGGGGTCCCGCGCTCGACTGCTATTTCGATGCCGTCCAGCACCTGTACACGATGTGCCGCGACGTCAAGGCCATCGAGATCGTCGAATTCGGCTACGACAAGTCGACCGAGGGGACCAACGGCGCGAAGACCGAGTATTGCCTCGACAAGCAGAAGCAGAACATCACGCATCCGTTCCTGGCCGCGCTGAAGCAGGCTTCGGTCTCGCGCCAGGCAGTCGCGGCGCTCAAGGGCCTCCAGCAGATGTGGCTGTCAGCGCTGTCGAACCTGCAGTGGCGCAAAGGCGAGACCGATGCCGAGTACAAGTCGCGCGTCGTGCAACCCTACGAGGAGTTCAAGGACCGCATTGCCGTCATCCGCGGCGACTACGCCGAGGTAGAGTCGCAGCGCGCACGCATGGCGGCGGCCGCGCACCGGAAAGCGGCTCCGCCGGCGCACCGGAAGGTGATCGCGCAGGACAAGGCGAAACCGCGCTGAACGCACCGCAACCGTCCGGGCCACCCGCGACCGCCGTCGAATCCGAGCTCGACGCGATCTTCCGCGAGGGCGGCACCCTTGCGCGGAAGCTGTCCGGCTTCCGATTTCGGCCGCAGCAGCTCGCGATGGCGCAGGCGATCGCCCATGCGATCGGGCAGCGCGAGCCGCTGGTCGCCGAAGCCGGGACCGGCACCGGCAAGACCTTCGCCTACCTGGTTCCGGCGCTGCTCTACGGCGGCAAGGTGATCGTCTCCACCGGGACCAAGACGCTGCAGGACCAGCTCTACGAGCGCGATCTGCCCGTGGTCCGCGACGCGCTCGCCGTGCCGGCGACCGTCGCATTGCTCAAGGGCCGCGCCAACTACGTCTGTCATCACCACCTCGAGCGCACGGCTCGCGAAGGCCGCCTCCCGACGCGACAGGATGCGCGCTACCTTCCCAAGATCGTCGCATTCGCGCGCGCAAGCGTGCGCGGCGACCGCGCCGAGCTCGCCGACGTACCTGAAGGTGCCGCCATCTGGCCGCTGGTGACCTCGACGCGCGACAACTGCCTGGGGTCGAAGTGCGCGTTCCACGGCGACTGCTTTGTCATCAAGGCGCGCCGGGAGGCGCAGGACGCCGACGTCGTCGTCGTCAATCACCACCTGTTCTTCGCCGACGTGACATTGCGCGACGAAGGCCTCGCCGAGCTCTTGCCGGCGTGCAACACCGTGATCCTCGACGAGGCGCACCAGCTCCCCGACACCGCGACACTTTTCTTCGGCGAGCAGACGGCAGCAGGCGCGCTGGCCGAGCTCGCCCGCGATGCCGAGATCGTCGCGCGCACCGAGGCGCGCGACGTGCCGGAGCTTCCCGACGCTGCGACCGACGTCGGCCCGGCGATCCGCAGATTGAGGCTTGCGCTTGGCGACACGCCGGGCAAGTTCCCGCAGGGGTCGCTGGCCGGTCGCGCGGATTTCACCGACGCGCTCTGGGCATTGTCGGCGGCGCTGGATCGGCTCGCCGCCGAGCTCGGACGGTTCTCCGAGCGCAGCGAGGACATCGCCACCGTCGCAAACCGCGCCGATGAAGCCGCGCAGCGTCTTGCCCGGTGGAGCGCCGGGTTGGCCGGCCGCGACGATGCGCCGGGTGAATGGATTCGCTGGGTCGACGTCGGTGCCCAGGGATTCCAGCTGCACGCGTCGCCGCTGTCGGTGGCCGAGGTCTTCCGCCGCCAGGTCGACGCCACCGGCCGCGCCTGGATCTTCACGTCGGCGACCCTCTCGGTCGGCGGCGACTTCTCGCATTACACGGCGCAGCTCGGACTGGGCGACGCCGCCACCGGGTGCTGGGAGAGTCCGTTCGATTATGGCGAGCAGGCGCTGCTCTATGTCCCGCGCGGCCTCCCGCCGCCCAACACCCCCGAGCACACGCGCGCCGTCGTCGACGCGGCCCTGCCGGTGCTGAAGGCCAGCGGCGGGCGCGCGTTCATGCTGTTCACGACGCTTCGCGCGCTGTCCGCGGCGCGCGAATTCCTCGCCGAGGCGCTCGAGCGCGAAGGCCTCGATTTTCCGCTGCTGGTCCAGGGCGAGGGATCGAAGACCGACCTGCTGCTGCGCTTCCGCGCGCTCGGCAACGCGGTTCTGCTCGGAAGTGCCAGTTTCTGGGAAGGCGTCGACGTGCCGGGCGACGCGCTGTCGGTCGTCGTGATCGACAAGCTTCCGTTCGCGCCGCCGGACGACCCCTTGCTCGCCGCGAGGCTCGCGAAGCTCGCCGACGACGGCGGCAACGCGTTCATGGACTGGCAGCTGCCACAGGCGGCGATCAGCCTGAAGCAGGGTGCAGGGCGCCTGATCCGCACCGAGACCGACCGCGGAGTGCTGATGATCTGCGACCCGAGGCTGATCGACAAGCCGTATGGTCGCAGGATCTGGCAAAGCCTGCCCCCGATGCGCCGCACGCGCGAAGTGGCCGAGGTCGAGACGTTCTTCGCGAACGCGGCCCCGCCCGGCAGCTGAAAGCCGCGCGGGCGGCTACCAGAACTTCCACCAAGGCTTCGCCGGCACGCCGGCGAGACGGACGCTCTTGGGGTAGGTTTTCTCGAGAATGCGCTTCGAGTCGTCGGAGAGCTGCGTCAGGCCGAGCTTCCGGTAACCGCGCACCATGATGTCGAGCGCTTCCTCGTTGGACGGCGTGCGCGGGTAATCGAGGAGCGCGCGCTGCGCGCGATTGACCGCGGCGACATACGCGCCGCGCGCATAGTAGTAGTTCGCCACATGGACCTCGTACGTGCCCAGCGCGTTGGCGAGGTAGCGCATGCGCGCCTGCGCGTCTTCCGTGTAGCGACTGCGCGGAAACTTCTCCACCAGGGTCTTGAACGCCAGGAACGACTCGCGCATCTGCTTGGGATCGCGCTCGGAGAGGTCGAGCTCGTACACGTAGCCGAAGATCCCCTGGTCCTCGCGGAAGTAGATGAGGCCCTTCAGGTAGTACGCATAGTCGACATTCGGATGGTTCGGATAGGTCTGGATGAACCGGTCGCAGGCCGCGGTCGCCGCCGTCGGCTCCCCCGACCGCCAGTTCGAGTACGCGCCCTCGAGTATCGCCTGCTGCGCGTAATGACCGTAGGGATAGCGCGCCTCGAGCGAGTCGAACAGCTTGACGGCCCGCGTATAATTGCCGTCCTGCATGGCTTCGTGCGCGGTCGTATAGATCTTTTCCGCCGACCAGCCTGCAGTCTCGTCCTTGACGGCGGGCAGCATGCTGCATCCGGCGGTCGTCAGCGCGATCAGCATTCCGAGCACCCACACCCGCCATTTCCGCGATTGCGACATCGTCATCGGCATCCTTCGTGAACGCTGCGAATTATAGCCGACCAGGGATGCGCTCCCGCGTTCCCGGTCCGACCGCGGTCGAAGCCGGTCCGCCACTGCCTGCGCCGACGGCCGGCGCGACCGACGCGCGGACGTTCGTCGTCCCCCGGGCGCTCGCCGGGATGCGGCTCGACCAGGCGCTCGCGCGAATGCTCCCCGAGCATTCGCGAAGCCGGCTCAAGGGGTGGATCGACGCCGGTCATGTCACCGTCGCGGGCATGGCCTGGGACGGCAAGCGCCGCGTCGCCGGCGGCGAGGATGTCACGATCGCGCAGCGGCCCGAGGCGACTGCCGACGCTGCGGTCGCACAGGACATTGCACTCGACATCGTCTACGAGGACGAATCCATCATCATCCTCGACAAGCCTGCCGGCCTGGTCGTGCACCCGGGAAGCGGGAACCGCGACGGCACGCTGCAGAACGCGCTGCTCCATCACGACCCCGCGCTCGCCGCGATCCCGCGCGCGGGCATCGTCCATCGGCTCGACAAGGACACCAGCGGACTGATGGTCGTCGCGAGGACCGAGGCTGCGCACACGAGCCTCGTCCGCCAGCTCGCCGCGCGCACGATGAGCCGCGAATACCTCGCAATCGCCCGTGGCGACGTGGCGCAGGCGTTGACCATCGACGCCCCGATCGGCCGCCATCCGACCCAGCGCATGACCATGGCGGTCGTGGCCAAAGGCAAGCCGGCGCGCACCCACGTCGAGGTCATCGAGCGTTTCGGCATCGCGACGCTGGTTCGCTGCCGCCTGGAGACGGGCCGCACCCACCAGATCCGCGTGCACCTCGCAGCGATCGGCCACCCGCTGGTCGGGGATCCCGCCTACGGAGGACGCCGTTCCGCAGCAGGGGTTCCGGCGTTCGCGCGTCAGGCGCTGCACGCGACGCGCCTGGCGCTCGTCCACCCGGCGACCGGGCGCTCGATGCGCTTCGACGCGCCGGCGCCCGCGGATCTCGCGGCGCTGATCGAGAGCCTTCGGAACTCCCGCGCTGCGGCCCCACGATGACGGAATTGGACACGCCGACCCTCGCCGAGCAGTTCGCCACCGCCGGAATCGACTGGATCGTCCCGCGCTGGCCCGCGCCTGCGAAAGTGCATGCGTTCGTCACGACGCGCAATGGGGGGGTCAGCGGGGGTTCGCGTGCGTCGCTCGACGCCGGCAGCCATCCACTGCGCGGCGATCCGGCGGACATCGCGGGGATCGTCGAGAATCGGCGGCGCATCGGGGCCTGGCTGCCGTCCGCGCCGCACTGGCTCGATCAGGTGCACGGCGCGCGCGTCGTCACCATCGAAGCCACCGGCACATCGCAACCTGCGGATGCAGTCGGGGCCGACGCCGCGGTCACGCGCCGGCTCGGCGCCGTGCTGGCGGTCCGCTCCGCTGATTGCCTGCCCGTGTTCCTGAGCGACCGCGAAGGCGCGGTGATCGCTGCGGCGCACGCCGGTTGGCGCGGGCTCGCGGCGGGCGTGCTCGAGAACACGGTTGCGACGATGGCCACCCGGCCTTCGCAGGTCGTCGCGTGGCTGGGGCCCGCGATCGGCCGGACGGCGTTCGAGGTCGGTGACGAGGTTCGCGAGGCATTCACGGCCGTCGATCCGGGCGCAGCGGGGGCGTTCGAACCCCGCGCCCCCGGCAAGTGGCTCGCGGATCTGGAGGCCCTCGCGCGCCGGCGCCTCGCGCGCGCCGGCGTCGATGAAGTTCATGGCGGAGGCATGTGCACGATGTCCGATCCGTCCCGCTATTTCTCGTATCGCCGCGACCGGATGAGCGGCCGGATGGCGGCGCTGATCTGGCTCGACGCTCCGGCCGGTCGGAACCGCGGCGCCGGGGGCGCAACTCGGTGACCCTGCTGCGCATCGTGACGGCCGCATTGGCCGGAGGCGTGCTGTCGACCGCCACCGCCGCGGCCACCCTCGGCCTTCGCGTGACATGGATCCCCCGCTTCGTGTCGTTTGCCGTCGGCGCACTGCTGGGCGCGGTGTTCCTCGAACTGCTGCCGGACGCGCTGGAGCGAGGCCCGCCGGCACCGGTGATGCTGACGGTCGTCATCGGGCTGCTCGCGTTCTTCGTGCTCGGGAAGCTCGTGCTGTGGCGACATGCGCCTCAGGTCGAAGGACGCCCGGGGCTGATGATCCTCGTCGACAACGGCGTGCACAGCTTCTGTGACGGCATCGGCATTGCGACGATGCACCTGCTGCTCGAGCCCTGAAACGACGAC
>DAHUXO010000052.1 GCA_027307095.1 Betaproteobacteria bacterium
ACCGTGCGCTGCATCTCGGTCACTTCCTCGGGCCGCTCGTCGATCAGCAGGACGATCAGGATCACGTCGGGATGGTTCGCAGTGATCGCGTGGGCGATGTGCTGCAGCATCACCGTCTTGCCGGACTTGGGCGAGGCGACGAGCAGGCCGCGCTGGCCCTTGCCGATCGGGGCGACGATGTCGATGATCCGTCCGGTGATGTTCTCCTCGGCCTTGATGTCGCGCTCGAGCACCATCGGCTCGTCGGGGAACAGCGGCGTCAGGTTCTCGAAGAGGATCTTGGACTTCGCGTTCTCGGGCGGCTCGCCGTTGACCTTGTCGACCTTGACCAGCGCGAAGTAGCGCTCGCCGTCCTTGGGCGTGCGTATCTCGCCTTCGATCGTGTCGCCGGTGTGCAGATTGAAACGGCGGATCTGGGACGGCGAGATGTAGATGTCGTCGGTGCCTGCCAGGTAGCTCGTGTCAGGGGAGCGCAGAAAACCGAATCCGTCGGGCAGGACCTCGAGGACCCCTTCGCCGAAAATGCTCTCGCCTTTCTTCGCCTGACTCTTGAGCAGGGCGAAGATGAGGTCATGCTTGCGCATGCGGTTCGCGCCCTCGATTTCCATCGAGTTGGCGATGTCGAGGATCTCGGATACGTGCTTGGCTTTGAGTTCAGAAAGGTGCATGGCGCGCGGAAACCGCGTAGGACGGTCCGTCGGACCGGATGGAAGAGTGGGGAACCCTGGGGGCGCCGCGGGGGCGCGGCTGCCTGGATTTTCGCCGGCGCTTACTTGCGCTCGGCATGGCCGGGCGCTGGTCGCGCCCGCCAATCACCAGCAGAGGGTAACGGCCCTTGGGAGGGCTGTCAAGAAACGACGCTCAGAGATTGCTGTCGAGGAATGCCGTCAGTTGCGATTTTGTCAGTGCCCCGACCTTTTGCGCGTGCACCTGGCCGCCCTTGTAGAGGATGACCGTGGGGATGCCGCGGATGCCGAACTTGCCCGGCGTCGACGGATTCGCGTCGATGTCCAGCTTGGCGACGGTGAGCTTGCCCTCGTAGGCCTTGGCCACTTCGTCGAGAACCGGCGCGAACATCTTGCATGGTCCGCACCATTCGGCCCAGAAATCCACGAGCACCGGGTTCGTTGACTGGAGCACGTCCCGCTCGAACGTGGTATCGGTGACGTGCTTGATCGTGTCGCTCATTGGGGTCCTTTCCTGCTCGGGGATCGTCCGCGACCGCGCGCGGGAGTCTGGGTGCGCGCGGCCGGAACCGAAGTTTACCGCAACGTCGCATGCAGGCCGTTCGACTGGGAAATGGGAGCGTTCTGCTAAGATTCAAGCTTCCGGGGTCCCAGGGTCCCGCCTGCCGTTTCCGCCCGTGCGCCGTTCACTGTCATGACCTACGTCGTCACCGAAAGCTGCATCCGCTGCAAGTACACCGACTGCGTCGACGTATGCCCGGTCGATTGCTTCCGCGAAGGTCCCAACTTCCTCGTCATCGATCCCGACGAGTGCATCGACTGCACGCTCTGCGTTGCCGAATGCCCGGTCGAGGCGATCTTCGCCGAGGACGACGTTCCGGACAAGCAGCGGCAGTTCACGGCGCTCAACGCCGACCTCGCCAAGCTCTGGAAACCTATCATCGAGCGCAAGCCGGCGCCCGAGGATGCGGACCAATGGAAGGACGTTCCCGACAAGCTCCAGTACCTGCAGCGCTGAGCGGCCTCCGCGGCGTCGCGGTTTGACCGCCATGCGCTCCGCCCACTAGAATCGCGGGGTTTTGCGCGCGTGCTGCGCGCTCCCGTCCACAGACTCCCGACATCGATGATCCGACACACCGCATTTGCCGCCCTCCTGCTGGCGGTCGCAACCACATGCGCGGCCCAGACCGCAGCACCGACCGGCGACGCCGCCCGGGGCAAGGACAAGACGCGGATGTGCGAGGGCTGCCATGGCATCGACGGCTGGCGCGTCGCATACCCCGAGGTGTACAGCGTGCCGAGGCTCGGCGGCCAGCACGCCGCGTACATCGAAAAGGCGCTGCACGAGTACAAGGACGGGGAGCGCAGCTTCCCGTCGATGCGTGCCATCGCTGCCACGCTCTCCGATCAGGACATCGCCGACCTCGCGGCGTACTACTCCCAGGGTTCCATGAAGACGGCAGGCAAATGATGAACACGACGCGCATTTCCGCTCTGCTCGCCGCGGTCACGCTGCTCGCCTGCACCCCGGCGCTGGCCGCCGACATGGCGGCCGGGCAGGCAAAGGTCAAGGAAGTCTGCCAGGCCTGCCACGGCCTCGACGGCAACAGCCAGTCTCCGGACTATCCGCGTCTCGGGGGGCAGCACGCCGACTACCTCGCCAAGGCGCTGCGCGACTACAAGTCGGGCGCGCGCAAGAACCCGATCATGAACGGGTTCGCTGCGACGCTCTCCGACCAGGACATCGACAACGTCGCCGCCTATTTCGCGGCGCAGCCGCCGGTCGTCCACACCAAGCGCTAGGCCCCCGCGCTTCAGCGGGTCCGCGAGAGGCAGTCGAGATACAGCGCTCCGTCCGGAGCGCTGCCGCTGCGCTGCGCCTGCCAGATCACCTCGCCCAGGCATTCGAGGACCGCATGCGCCGCGGCATGGGCGTCGCCACGCGCTGCCGCCAGCCGCTCGTAATGCATGCGTACGCCGGGCGGCTGGTCGATCGCGAGCTGCTCCGCGACCGCGAGGTGCAACGACAGGTGCAGGAACGGATTGACGTCACCCTGCTCGGGACTGTAGTCGCGTCCGAGGTGGCGGTCGGGGGCCTCGAGGACCGCATGGTATTCGGGGTGCATCGCGATCAGCTGCGCAGCCGTCTGTGCGAGTCCTGACAGCGGCTCGCCCGCGCGGTGGCGGCGCCAGGCATCGATGAGGAACGTCCGCGCTTCGTCGCGGGTCGGCGCGAACATCGTGTCAGCGGGGCCCGGGCTTCGCGGCCCGCGCCTTGTCGGGATACTCGCAGAGGTCCGCGATGATGCACTGCGGGCATTTCGGCGAGCGTGCGACGCAGGTATAGCGTCCGAGCAGGATCAGCCAGTGATGCGCATGCAGCCTGAACTCGTCCGGTGTCACCTTGAGCAGCGCCTGCTCGACCGCGAGAGGATCCTTGCCGGGAGCCAGACGCGTCCGGTTGGCGACGCGGAAGATATGCGTGTCGACGGCAATCGTCGGCTCACCGAACGCGACGTTGAGGACGACATTGGCCGTCTTGCGCCCGACGCCGGGCAGGCTCTCCAGCGCTTCGCGGTCGCGCGGGACCGCACCGCCATGCTCCCGCAGCAGGATCTGCGACAGCGCGACGATGTTCTTCGCCTTGTTGTTGTAGAGGCCGATCGAGCTCACGTAGGGGATGAGGCCGGCGACGCCGAGCCTGACGATCCCTTGCGGCGTGTTCGCGACCGGGAACAGGCGCGCGGTCGCCTTGTTGACGCCCTTGTCGGTCGCCTGCGCGGAGAGGACGACCGCCACCAGCAGCTCGAAAGGCGTCCGGTGGTCGAGCTCGGACCGGGGCTCCGGATTGGCGGCGCGCAGCCGCTCGAAGATCTGCCGGCGCTTCCCGGAATTCATCGTCAGCGCTTCGCCTCGGGATGCGCCAGGCGGGCGAGCCGCTCGAGGCGGGCGGGCTCGCTGGCGCGCAGGTCCGCGTCCTTGCCGAGGAGCGCATACGCCCTGGCGGCCCAGGGCTGCGCCGCGCGGGGATCGCCGCGCGCAATGGCGATCTCGGCGAGTTCCTCGAACACGTAGCCATCCGGCGTGCCCGCAGCGTCGAGCTCGCTTGCCAGCGCGCGCTGGATCGCTTCCGCCTCGTCCAGCCTGCCCAGCGAGCGCAGGCCGCGCGCGACCGTCCAGCGGGCGATGCGCGTCTTCCCGACGTGGCCTTCCGCCTCGCGCAGCGCGAGGGCGCGCTGCCAATAGGTGAGAGCCTGGGCGTAATCGCCGCGATCGTGCATCGTCCAGCCGAGGTTGTTCAGGAGCGACGCGCGCCAGCCGCGCGAGCGTGCATCGCTCGCCTTCTCCGCTTCGTCCAGCGCTTTCAGGTTCCAGGCCGGCGCAGCGTCCGCTGGCGCGGCGATGCCCAGCATGTGCAGTGCGTCGATCCGGTAATACCCGGCACCGGGCAGGTGATCGTCGGCGGACGCGGCCAGCGCCGCCTCGAACAGCGGGACCGCGGCGGTCCGGTCGCCCGACGAGTTGCGCACCCGGCCGCGCTCGAGCAGGTAGCGAACGCGAACGCGCGCCGGCGCCCGGGCGAGGCTGGCTTCGACTGCGTCGAGCACGCGGTCGGCATCCGCGAATTTGCGCTGCAGCCCCAGTGTGCGCGCGACCTGCGTCGATGCCTCCAGCGCTTCCCGCGAGCCCGCGGGGTGGCGCGCCTGCTCGGCGCGAAAGCGCCCTTCTGACGTGCCCGGCGCATCGAAGTCCCACAGCCGGTCCAGGATCTCCGAATAATCGGCGATGGGGCCGGCGAGCGCGGTCATCGCGATCGCCGCTACGAGGAGGCCGGGTGAGCCGATCATCGTCGTGGTCACGAGTCGGCCACTGCAGCACGCCGGGCGCGTGCGCGCGCCAGCGCGGCGTCGACCGCGGCCTTGCGCTTGCGCTCGTCGGCGGAGCGCGCCGCAGCGTCGCGCCTCGACCCGATGCGCACGCGTCGCGCCTCGTAGCGCGCGCGCGCCGCGCGCGCGTCGGCGACCTCCCACGATCTTCCCGCGGGCTCCATGGCGATGCAATCGACCGGGCAGGGTTGGATGCACAATTCGCAGCCGCTGCAAAGTGACGACAGCACGCCGTGGAGCCGCTTCTGGGCGCCGATGATCGCGTCGACGGGGCACGCCTGGATGCACAGCGTGCAGCCGATGCATGCGGTCTCGTCGATGCGCGCGATCCGCAGCGGCCCGGGGGCTCCGCGCGACGCATCGAGTGCGGGGGCCGCGCGCCCGAGCAGGGCAGCCAGCGACGCGAGCACGCCCTCGCCGCCGGGCGGGCAGCGGTTGATGTCGGCCTCTCCGACGGCGATCGCATCCGCATATGGCCGGCATCCCGGGTAGCCGCAGCGTGTACATTGCGTCTGCGGCAGCAGGTCGTCGATGGTCCCGGCGAGCGCGGTGCTGGAATGCATGCATCATTCTAGCCCGCAGCCGCGCATCGACAGCGGCGGCCGACGCCGCGGCATCGACGCAGGACGCACCGACAGGAAACCCCGACCTTGACCCTCCCCCAGTCGCCGCCCGATTCGCGTGCCGGGCGCGTCGCGCCGCCCGCGGCGAGCCTGCGCGCCCGCATCGCCTGGCGGGTGCAGCGAGCCACTGGCTGGTCGACGATCCTGGCCAGGCCCGTCCCCGCGCGCTGCGTCATCGTGTTCTTTCCGCACACGTCGAACTGGGATTTCGTCGTTGGATTGCTGGCGAAATGGGCGATCGGGCTCGAGGTCCGGTGGATCGCCAAGGATTCGCTGTTCGGGACGCCTCTCGCGCCGCTGCTGCGCCGCTGGGGCGGCATCCCCGTGAACCGTCGCCAGCGCAGCGGCATGGTCGGCCGGCTGTGCGACGCGCTCGCCGCAAACGACACGTTCAGGGTCGTCATCGCCCCGGAAGGCACGCGCAGCCGCACCGAAGGCTGGAAGTCGGGCTTCTACCACCTGGCGCTGGCGGCGCGCGTTCCCCTGGGCCTCGCGTACATCGATTACCGCAGGCGCGAGGTCGGCATCGGCGCCTGGATCCGGTTGACCGGCGACGCGGCGGCCGACATGGCGGCGATCGCGGGTTTCTATCGCGACAAGGCGGCGCGCCGACCCGACCGCGTCGGCCCGATCCGGCTCGACGACGCGGGCGCGCAGCGCGAGAATGGACGAACTGCGCCATGACCACCCGACGACCGACCGACGACGAGTTTCATTCCCACACGGCCCACGCCGGGCCTCACGCGCATCCGCACGTCCACGCGCGCGACGGCAGCACGGTGCGGGCGCTGACCTGGGCGTTGATCCTGACCGGCGCGTTCGCGCTGGTCGAGGCGGCCGGCGGCTGGCTCGCCGGTTCGCTGGCGCTGCTGTCGGATGCCGGGCACATGGTGACCGACGCCGCGGCGCTGGGGCTTGCGCTATTCGCCCAATGGGTGGCGCGCCGGCCTCCTTCGGCGCGCGCTTCCTATGGCTATGCGCGGGCCGAGGTGCTGGCGGCGTTCGTCAACGCCCTCGCTCTGCTGCTGCTCGTCGCGTTCATCGCGTTCGAGGCGGTCAAGCGCATGCTCGTCCCCCAGCCTGTCGCCGGCGGGATGGTGATGGCGATCGCCGCGGCGGGGCTGCTCATCAACCTGGTCACGGCGTGGATGCTGTCCCGCGCATCGCAGTCGCAAGGCACGCGCAGCGTCCTGCTTCACGTGCTGTCGGACGCGCTGGGGTCGATCGCCGCGCTGGTGGCGGGCGCTGTGATCAGCACCACCGGCTGGACGCCCATCGACCCGCTGCTGTCGCTGGTGACGGCGCTCCTGATCCTGCGCTCGACCTGGCGCCTGCTCGCCCAGACCACCAGCGTGCTCATGGAAGGGGTGCCGGCCCATCTCGATTACGACGAGATCGGTCACGCGCTGCTCGGGGTCGACGGGGTTTCCGGCGTCCACGACCTGCACGTCTGGCACATGGGCGCCGACGAGGCCGCGCTGTCGGCCCACGTCGCCCTCGACAGCGGGTCGCGCTGGCCGGTCGTTCTCGACCAGGCGCGGCGGATGCTCGACACGCGATTCCACATCGACCACGTCACGCTGCAGCCGTCGTGGCCGGTGCAGCCCGATCTGGGTGACCGGCGCGTGATCCCGATCAGATCCAGTTCGCGCGACGAAAGCGCCAGAACAGCAGGAGATCGATGACGAACATGACCCCGAGGGCGAACGGGTAGCCGTGCGCCCATTCGAGCTCGGGCATGTTCTTGAAATTCATTCCGTAGATGCCGGCGACCAGCGTCGGAATCGTGATCAGCGCGCCCCAGGCCGCGAGTCGCTTGGTGACCTCGTTGTCGGAAATGCCGATCAGCGCCAGATTGACCTGGATCGCGGTCGTCAGCATTTCGCGGATGCTCTCGATCGTGCCGTTGATGCGCGCCAGGTGGTCGTAGACGTCGCGAAAGTAGTCCTGCGTGCCCTGGCACAACTGGGGAACGCGACCCCCGTAGAGCTTGCCAACGGCCTCCATCAGCGGCGTGACGGCGTGCTTCAGCACCATCAGCATGCGCTTGAGCTCGTAGAGGTCCTCGATCTTTCGGCGCGACGACGTGCCTCCGAACATCTTCTCCTCGAGCGTCTCGAGGCGCGTCTCGAGCTCCTCGAGTATCGGGAAGTAGCGGTCGACGACGTTGTCGATCAGCGCGTAGAACACGAAGCCCGCGCCCTGCTTCAGGAGCTCGGGCTCGCGCTCGGTGCGCGCCCTCACCGCGGCGAAACCGATCTGCGTATGCTGGCGCACCGTCAGCAGGTAGTTGGGGCCGACGAAAATCGCGACCTCGCCTACGCGCAACTGGTCGATGCCCTCGGGCGACTTCACCATCTCGACCGGGTTCAGCACCGCGAACAGGGAGTCGCCGTACTCCTCGATCTTGGGGCGCTGATGACCTTTGCGGGCGTCCTCGACCGCGAGTTCGTGGAGCCCGAACTCGGCGGCCATCTGGCCGAGCTCGTCGGGCGATGGCTCGAACATCGCGACCCAGACGAAGCAGCCGGACCGCTGCAGGTATTCGCTGATGTCCTCGACCGGAATCTCGGCGAGCTTGCGGCCGTTCTGATAGGCGACGCAGGTGACGAGCATGGCGTTGTGCGTGGTGGGTCCGGCCGCCATCATAGCGACCGCCGTGGCGCCCGGCCAGCACCCCTGCCGGACGCGCAGGACCCTATTGCGCTCGTCCTCGCCGCGCATCGACCCGCCGGGTAAGATGCACGGAAACTTCCCGCCACGTGCGCCCAGGGCCGCGTGCCGGGGCTCCCGGAATCGCGCCATCAGATGATCATCACGTCGCTGCTCGACACCGATCTGTACAAGTTCACGATGATGCAGGTCGTGCTGCATCATTTCCCCGAGGCCCAGGTCGAGTACCGCTTCAAGTGCCGCAACGGCGACATCGACCTGCGGCCCTACGTCGACGAGATCCGGCAGGAGATCGGCGATCTCTGCTCACTGCGGTTCACGCCGCGCGAGATCGACTACCTGCGCAGCTGGCGGTTCTTCAAGAGCGATTTCGTCGACCTGCTCGGGCTGTTCCATCTCGACGAGCGTTTCATCCACGTCGCCCCGATGCCCGACAGCCGCGAGATCGAGATCTGGATCAGGGGCCCGTGGCTGCACACGATCCTGTTCGAGGTGCCGGTGCTCTCGATCGTGTCGGAGGTCTACAACCGCAATGTCCACCCCGATCCCGACTGCGCCGAGGGGCGTCGCCGGCTCGCGGCCAAGATAGAGCGATTGAACGCGGTGCCCGACCCCGAGTTCCGGATCGCCGACTACGGCACGCGGCGGCGTTTCTCTCACGATTGGCAGCAGGAAGTGATCGTGTCGCTGCGCGACGGCATCGGCGGCAGGTTCGTCGGGACCAGCAACGTCAAGTTCGCCCTCGAGCACAACCTGACGCCGCTCGGAACGATGGCGCACGAGTACCTGCAGGCGTGCCAGGCGGTGGGGCCTCGCCTGCGCGACTCGCAGGTGTTCGCATTCAACACCTGGGCGCGGGAATACCGCGGCGACCTCGGGATCGCGCTGTCCGACGTCTGCGGAATGGACGCATTCCTGCGCGATTTCGACCTGTTCTTCTGCAAGCTGTTCGACGGCGTGCGGCACGATTCTGGCGATCCGTTCGAATGGGGCGAGAAGCTGATCGCCCACTACCAGAGGATGCGCATCGATCCGCGCAGCAAGACGATGGTCTTCTCGGACAGCCTCAACGTCCCGCTCGCGCTGCGCCTGTTCGAGTACTTCCGCGGCCGCAGCCAGACCGCTTTCGGCATCGGCACCAACCTGACCAACGACCTCGGCTACGAGCCGCTGTCCATCGTGATCAAGATGACGCGCTGCAACGGCCAGCCGGTGGCGAAGATCAGCGACGAGCCGACCAAGGCGATGGATTACGACCCGTCGTACGTCGCTTATCTGCGCGAGGTTTTCCAGGTGCCGGAGGTGTCAGCGGAGGTCGCGCGAAATTGACGCGAATGCCCTGCGATAGGCGTCGAGCGCAGTCTCGCTGAAGCAGGCGAACACGATGCGCGCCAGTCCCGGTGTCCGGCGCGCGAACTCGGCCGCTTCGCGGACCGCGATGGCGGTGGCGGGCTCCAGCGGATAGCCGTAGACCCCGCAGCTGATCGCGGGGAACGCGATCGAGGTCAGGCCGTGCGCGTGCGCCAGCGCGAGGGAATTGCGGTAGCACGCTGCGAGCAGCGCCGGCTCGCCGGCGTTGCCGCCGCGCCAGACCGGGCCGACCGTGTGGATGACGAACCGCGCCGGAAGCCGGTAACCGCGCGTCAGGCGCGCCTCCCCGGTCGGGCAGCCCCCGAGCGTCCGGCATTCGGCGAGCAGTTCCGGTCCGGCCGCGCGATGGATCGCTCCGTCGACGCCGCCGCCGCCCAGCAGCGTGCTGTTGGCGGCGTTGACGATCGCATCGACTGCGAGCGTCGTGATGTCGACGTCGCGCGCCTCGATGTCGGTGCTGGAGATGGTGGGCATCGTTCGGGTGCGCCGGGCGGGTGCGCTCACGCGCCCG
>DAHUXO010000061.1 GCA_027307095.1 Betaproteobacteria bacterium
GATCGCCGTCGTCGGACTGGCGGCCCTCGCGGGCCTGGCCTGGTATCTGACGCACCGGGCCCCGGCCCCTGCGACGGGCGGTTTCGGGCCACGGGGCACTTCCGGCGCCCGCGGCGCGCCGCCGAGCACGGTCGGGGTCGCCACCGCAAGCCGCGCCGACATCCCGGTGATCATCGAATCGCTTGGCACCGTCGTCTCGGCCGCCAGCGTGACGGTCACGCCGCAGGTTTCGGGCGTGGTCACCCAGGTCCTCTACAAGGAGGGCCAGATGGTGCAGAAGGGCGAGGTGCTCGCGACCATCGACCCGAAGCCATTCGAACTGGCGCTCGCGCAGGCCAGCGGCGCGCGCTCGCGCGACACCGCCCAGCTCGATGCGGCGCGGGTGTTGCTGGAGCGCTACCGGACGCTTCTCAAGGAGGATTCGATCGCCCGCCAGACCGTCGACACGCAGGACGCGCTGGTGCAGCAGCTGGCTGGTACCGTCGCACTGGACCGCGCCAATGAGGACAGTGCGCGGCTCAACCTGCAGTGGTCGCGCATCGTCGCACCGGTCACCGGACGTGTCGGGCTGCGCCCGATCGATGCCGGAAACTACATCGCGGCGGGGAGCGCGGGCGGGGTCGCGACGATCACCCAGGTCTCGCCGATCGACGTCCAGTTCTCGATTCCCCAGGACCGCATCCCCGACGTGATACTGCGCATCGCCGCCGGCGCGACATTGCCGGTGACGGCCTGGGACAGCGGGCGCACGCACCAACTCGAGGCCGGCAGCTTCCTGACCCTCGACAACCAGATCGACGCCCAGACCGGCACCATCAGGGCCAAGGCGCGCTTCGCGAACACCAGCGGCGCGTTGTATCCGAACCAGTTCGTCAACGTCCGGCTGCTGCTGCGAACGATCGACAGCGCCGTCGTCATTCCGGTGATTGCGTTGCGCCATGGCCCTGACGGCGACTTCGTCTATGTCGTCAACGCCGACCATACGGTGAAACTGCGCGACGTGACTGCCGGAATCTCGGGTGTCGACAACGTCGCGATCGCGAAGGGACTGGCACTGGGCGAGGAAGTCGTCACCGAGGGCGGCGACCGTCTCAAGGACGGCGCGCGCGTGCGCACCGGCGCGGACTCGCCCGCGGGCGCTGCGCCGGCCGCCAACGCCCGGCAGCCGCGACGCGGCTCCGGGAATGCCGGCAGCGCGGCGCGATGACGCCTGCGCAGGGGAGGGGGCCGCGGCCATGAGTCCGTCGCGTCCTTTCATCGAACGCCCGGTCGCGACGTCGTTGCTGATGTTGGCGATCGTGCTCTCGGGCCTGGTGGGTTTCAGGTTCCTGCCGCTGTCTGCGCTGCCGCAGGTCGACTACCCGACGATCCAGGTGCAGACGCTGTATCCCGGGGCCAGCCCGGAGGTGATGAGCAACACGGTGACGGCGCCGCTCGAGGGCCAGTTCGGCCAGATGTCCGGCCTCGATCGCATGAGTTCGACCAGCGCGGCCGGCGTGTCGGTGATCACGCTGCAGTTCTCGCTGAACCTGTCGCTGGACGTTGCCGAGCAGGAGGTGCAGGCGGCGATCAACGCCAGCGGCTCGCTGCTGCCGGCCGATCTGCCGGTGCCGCCGGTGTACGCGAAGGTGAATCCGGCAGATGCGCCGGTGCTGACGCTCGCGATCAGCTCCGACAGCATGCCGCTGACCGAGGTACAGAACCTGGTCAATACGCGGCTTGCGCAGAAGATCAGCCAGGTCTCGGGGGTCGGACTGGTGTCGCTGTCGGGCGGGCAGCGACCGGCGGTGCGCATCCAGGCCAACACCCAGGCACTGGCGTCGTACGGCATCGGACTCGACACCCTGCGCACTGCGATCGGTGCTGCCAACTCGAACGCCGCCAAGGGAAGCTTCGACGGCCCCAAGCGCGCCTACACGATCAACTCGAACGACCAGCTCCTGACCGCCGACGACTATCGTCGCCTGATCGTCGCCTACAGGAACGGCGCGCCGGTGCGCATGGACAACGTCGCCAACGTCGTCGAGAGCGCCGAGAACAACCAGCTCGGCGCGTGGGTCGGCATTCCGTGCAGCGGCGCGACACCCGCCGCCGGCTGTGCCGGGGGCGCCGGCTCCGCGCTGATTCCGGCGATCATCATGAATGTGCAGCGCCAGCCAGGCGCCAACGTGATCGCCACCGTCGATGCGATCAAGAAACAGCTTCCGGTCCTGCAGGCCGGCTTGCCGGCTTCGCTCACGGTCCGGGTTCTCGCCGACCGGACGACAGGGATCCGCGCGTCGGTCGACGACGTCGAGAAGGAGCTGCTGCTGGCGGTGGCGCTGGTGGTGCTGGTGATTTTCGCGTTTCTCGGCAGCCTGCGGGCGACGGTGATCGCCAGCATCGCGGTGCCGATCTCGCTGATCGGCAGCTTCGGGTTGATGTACCTGCTGGGCTACAGCCTGAACAACCTGAGCCTGATGGCGCTGACGATCGCGACCGGTTTCGTCGTCGACGACGCGATCGTGATGATCGAGAACATCGCGCGCCACATCGAGGACGGCGAGCCACCGCTGCGCGCGGCGATGAAAGGCGCGGCGCAGATCGGCTTCACCATCATCTCGCTGACGATCTCGCTGGTCGCGGTGCTGATTCCGCTGCTGTTCATGAGCGACGTGGTCGGCCGCCTGTTCCGCGAGTTCGCGGTGACGCTGGCGATCACGATCCTGATTTCGGCGATGGTCTCGCTGACGCTGGTGCCGATGATGTCGGCTCGCTGGCTGAAGCCTCGCGGCGCGGGGGACGGGACCGCCGGTCTCGCCTCGCGCCTGCACACGGCCTTCGCCGGCGTGACCCGCGCCTACGACCGGATGCTGGTCCGGGTCCTCGACCGGCAGACGATCACGCTGCTGGTCGCGCTCGCGACGTTCGCGGTGACGGCACTCCTCTACGTCACGATACCCAAGGGCCTGTTCCCGACCCAGGACACCGGCCAGCTGCAGGCGCGCATCGACGCACCCGCGGACGTCTCGTTCCAGCGCATGGCGCAGCTCCAGAAGGAGGCGGCGGGGGCGGTCCTCGCCGATCCTGCGGTCGCGAACCTCAGCTCGATCGTCGGCGTCGACGCCGCCAACAACACGATGCTGCAGACCGGCAGCATGCTGATCAACCTGACGGCGTCGCACGGCGACCAGCAACTCGTCATGGAGCGCCTGCGCGAGCGGGTTGCACCGGTGGCCGGCGTGACGCTGTACCTGCAGCCCACGCAGGACCTCACGATCGATGCGGAGACCGGTCCCACCGAGTACCGCGCGTCCCTCGAAGGCGTCGACAGCGCGCAGATCACGCAGTGGATGGGCAAGCTGGTCGCCAGTCTGCGCAACGCTCCGCAGGTGCGCAATGTCAGCAGCGACGCCGGCGCGCAGGGCCTGGCGAGCAACATCGTGGTCGACCGCGACACCGCTTCCCGCCTGGGCATCACGGCCAGCGCGGTCGACGACGCGTTGTACAGCGCATTCGGCCAGCGCATCGTCTCGACGATCTTCACCGATACCAACCAATACCGCGTGATACTCGAGGCGCAGCCCGGGCTCGCGACGAATGCCGAAGACGTGGGCCGGCTGAACCTGATATCGAGCAGCGGCCGGCCGACGCCGCTGTCGGCCTTCGCGACGATCACCGAAAAGCTCGCGCCGCTGCAGATCACCCACGTCGGCCAGTATCCGGCGAGCACGCTGAACTTCGACACCGCACCGGGCGTCGCCCTCGGCCAGGCGGTCGACGCGATCCGCGGGGCCGCGCAGGCCATCGGGCTGCCGCCGACGATCACGCTGACCTTCCTCGGCGCGTCGGGCGCGTACGAGAAGTCGCTGGTCAACGAGCTGTGGCTGATCCTGGCTGCCGTCGCGTGCGTCTACATCGTGCTGGGCGTCCTCTACGAGAGCTACGTGCACCCGCTGACCATCCTCTCGACGCTGCCCTCGGCGGGCGTCGGTGCGCTGCTCGCGCTGATCATCAGCGGCAGCGATCTCGGGGTGATCGGCATCATCGGGATCATCCTGCTGATCGGCATCGTCAAGAAGAACGCGATCATGATGATCGACTTCGCCATCGACGCCGAGCGCAACCAGGGCAAGAGCGCGCGCGAGGCGATCCACCAGGCCGCGCTGCTGCGCCTGCGGCCGATCCTGATGACGACGCTGGCGGCGATGTTCGCCGCGGTGCCGCTGATGCTGAGCTGGGGCGTCGGCGCGGAGCTGCGCCGGCCGCTGGGCCTCGCGATCTTCGGCGGCCTCATCGTCAGCCAGCTGCTGACGCTGTTCACGACACCGGTGATCTACCTCGCCTTCGACCGACTGGGCGGCGGCCGCACGCGTCGCGCGCTCCGGGACGACGCCGGCGGCCCGGCGGAGAGCGCTGCGTGAACCTGTCGCGCCCGTTCGTGCACCGGCCGATCGGCACGGTGCTGCTGACGGCCGGCATCGCGCTCGCAGGCATCGGAGGCTTCTTCGGGCTGCCGGTGGCGTCGCTGCCGGCGATCGACCTGCCGGTGATCTCGGTCAACGCCAGCATTCCAGGTGCGAGCCCCGACACGATGGCCAGCAGCGTAGCGACGCCGCTGGAGCGCTACCTCGGCACGATCGCCGGCGTCAACGAGATCACTTCGGTCAGCTCGGTCGGCGCGACCC
Source organism: Betaproteobacteria bacterium (assembly GCA_027307095.1). Lineage (GTDB taxonomy): Bacteria > Pseudomonadota > Gammaproteobacteria > Burkholderiales > Casimicrobiaceae > VBCG01. The sequence goes on from DAHUXO010000061.1 coordinate 4,668, forward strand.
GGGTGACGCTGCAGTTCGATCTCAGCCGCGACATCGACGGCGCTGCGCGCGACGTGCAGGCGGCGATCAACGCCGCGCGCAGCGACCTGCCGACGACGCTGCGCGCCAACCCGACCTACCGCAAGGTGAATCCGTCGGCGGCACCGGTGATGATCCTGGCGCTGACCTCGAACACCAAGACGCCGGGTCAGATCTACGACGAGGCTTCGAACATCCTCAACCAGCAGCTGCTGCAGGTCAGCGGCGTGGGCGACGTGCAGATCGGTGGCGGCTCGCTGCCGGCCGTGCGCATCGAGCTCGAACCTTTCGCGCTCAATCAGTACAGCATCAGCACCGAGGACGTCCGCGCCGCGATCCAGGCGACCAATGCGAACCGGCCCAAGGGCCTCGTCCAGGGCGAGGGCCGACGGCTGCAGATCTATACGCAGACGCCCGGGCCGCGGGCGAGCGACTACGCCTCGATGGTCGTCGCGTGGCGAAACGGCGCCGCGGTGCGCCTGCGCGACGTCGCCGATGTGGTCGATGGCGTCGAGGACACGCGCACACTGGGTCTTTACAACGGACAGAAGGCGATCATCGTCCTGATCCGCAGCCAGCCCGACGCGAACGTGATCGAAACGGTCGACTCGGTGCGTGCGCTGCTGCCCGCCCTGCAGGCCGAGCTCCCGGCGGACGTCGAGCTGCACGTCGCCTCCGACCGCACCCATTCGATCCGCGCCTCGCTGCACGAGGTCGAGGTCACGCTGCTCGTTTCGGTGATTCTGGTGGTGCTGGTGGTCAGCCTGTTCCTGCGCAGCGCGCGCGCGACGCTGGTGCCGGCGGTCGCGAGCGTCACCGCGTTGCTCGGCACCTTCGGCGTGATGTACCTGCTCGGATTCAGCCTCGACAACCTGAGCCTGATGGCGCTGACCGTCGCCACCGGCTTCGTCGTCGACGATGCGATCGTCGTCCTGGAGAACACCAGCCGCCACATCGAGGCCGGCATGCCGCGCATGCAGGCGGCGTTGCTGGGGGCGCGCGAGGTCGGCTTCACCGTCGTGTCGATCAGCCTGTCGCTGGTCGCGGTGTTCATCCCGCTGCTGTTCATGGGCGGCCTCCCCGGGCGCCTGTTCCGCGAGTTCGCGGTGACCCTGTCGGTCGCCGTGCTGATCTCGCTGGTGATCTCGCTGACCACCACGCCGATGATGTGCGCGTGGGTGCTCGACCCCGGCGGGCGGCCCGAGGCGCAGCGCAGGCCGGGCCGGCTCGCGCGGCTTGCGCAGCGCAGCTATGACTGGATGCTCGCGCGCTACGCCCGAAGCCTCGACTGGGCGCTCGCGAGCAAGGGGCCGGTGATGCTGATCCTGCTCGCCGTGATCGCGCTGAACGTCTACCTGTTCGTGGCCGTGCCCAAGAGCCTGTTCCCGCAGCAGGACACCGGGCAGCTGATCGGAGGCCTCTCCGCCGACCAGAGCATCTCGACCAAGGCGATGGGCGACAAGCTGCGCCAGGTCGTCGACATCGTGCGGCACGACCCGGCAGTCGCCTCGGTGGTCGGCTTCATCGGCGGATCGCGCGCAGGCGGCGGCTTCATGTTCGTCGAGCTCAAACCGGTGTCCGAGCGCAGCGAGCACGGCCTGGCGGTGATCGCGCGCCTGCGCCCGCAGCTCGCGCGCGTCGCCGGCCTGCAGCTGTTCCTGCAGCCGGTGCAGGACGTGCGCGCCGGCGGACGCCAGAGCAACGCCACCTACCAGTACACGCTCAAGGGCGCGAACAGCGCCGACCTGCAGGAGTGGTCGCGCAAGCTCGTTGACGCGCTGAAGACGCACGACGTGCTGACCGAGGTCAACAGCGACGCCCAGGAAAACGGCGTCGAGACCACGGTCGAGGTCGACCCGGACGCGGCGGGCCGGCTGGGCATCAGCGCCCGGGCCGTCGACGCGGCGCTGTACGACGCGTTCGGCCAGCGCCAGGTGGCGACGATCTACACCGAGCTGAACCAGTATCACGTGGTGATGGAATGGGCACCGGAGTACACGCAGAGCCCCAACGCACTGGCCGACGTCTATGTACCGGGGACGTCGCTGGTGAACAACGGCGGGCAGGTGGTCGCGACCGAGCGCGCGGCGCCGGCGGCATCGTCGAGGTCGACGGTCGCGGGCAACGCCGGCACGGCGACGCTGCCTGTGTCGCCGAACCCGGCGCTGCGCAACGCGTCGACCGGGAACGTGCTCAGCAACACCCCGACGACCCTGGTGCCGCTGTCGACGATCGCGCACTTCGTCGAGGAGCCGACCGCGACTTCGGTCAACCACCAGGACACCGAGCTCGCGACGACGATCTCGTTCAACCTCGCCGAGGGTGCGACGCTCGCGGATGCGAGCGGCGCCATCGCGCAGGCCGAGGCCGACATCGGCATGCCGACGACGGTGCGCGGCGCGTTTGCCGGCACCGCGCTGCTGGCGCAGCAGTCGAGCGGCGAGCAGGGGCTGCTGATCGCCGCTGCGCTGGTCGTGATCTACATCGTGCTCGGCGTGCTCTACGAAAGCCTGGTGCACCCGGTCACCGTGCTGTCGACCTTGCCGTCGGCGGGCGTCGGTGCCGTGCTGGCGCTGCTGATGTTCAGGATGGATTTCTCGCTGATCGCGCTGATCGGCGTGTTCCTGCTGATCGGCATCGTCAAGAAGAATGCGATCCTCATCATCGATTTCGCGCTGGAGGCCGAGCGCGCCCGGGGCCTCGGTCCGCTCGAAGCCGTGCGCGAGGCCTGCCTGCTGCGCTTCCGGCCGATCCTGATGACGACGCTGGCGGCGGCACTGGGGGTGCTGCCGCTCGCGATCGGCTTCGGCGAAGGGGCCGAGTTGCGCCAGCCGCTGGGCGTGGCGATCATCGGCGGCCTGATCGCCAGCCAGTTGCTCACGCTGCTGACCACGCCGGTCATCTACGTGCTCCTCGACAAGCTGCGTCGGCGCGGCGCCGACGAGCGCCGCCTGAGCCGGGCCGGCGGCAACCCCCTCCAGCCCCTGGAATCCACATGAACTCACGCCAAGATCTCCTGCATCGCCCTGCGGCGTGGCTGCTGGGAGCGACGCTCTCGACGCTGGCGGCTTGCACGACGGGCCCGGCGTACCAGCGTCCGCAGGCCGCAGCACCTGTCGCCTTCAAGGAGGCCCCGGCCGCCGATTCGAGCTGGTTTCCGGCGGCTCCGGCCGACACGCTGGACCGCGGCCCGTGGTGGCAGCTCTTCGGCGACCCCGGGCTCGACGCGCTGGCAGGCGAGGTCGAGGTGTCGAACCAGAACGTGGCTGCGGCGGTTGCCGCCTACGCGCAGGCGCAGGCACTGGTGCGCGAGCGGCGAGCGGCGCTGTTTCCATCGCTGGCGCTCGATGCGAGCGCGACCCGTGCCGGCGGTGCGGGCTCGCCGGGCACGGCAAACAGCCTGCGCCTGGACCTCGGCGCGAGCTGGGAGCCCGACATCTGGGGTCAGCTGCGCCTGGCCGTGACCGGTGCCCAGGCGAGTGCCGAAGCGAGCGCTGCGAACCTGGCGGCGGCGCGCCTGTCGGCGCAGGCGGCCCTGGCGACCGATTACTTCGCATTGCGCGAGGCCGACAACGAGATCGCGCTGCTCAGCCAGGCGGTCGCAGCCTACGAGCGCTCGCTGCGCATCACGCAGAACCAGTACGATGCAGGCATCGCCCAGCGCACCGACGTGCTGGAGGCCCGGACCCAGCTCGATACGACGCGCGCGAATCTGCGGGCGACGGTCGGCCAGCGCGCAGTCCTCGAACATGCGATCGCACTGCTGGTCGGAAAGGCGCCGGCCGAATTCAGCGTGCCGGTCGCTCCGTGGACCGCCAGGGTTCCGGCGGTGCCACTGACGGTGCCGTCGGGATTGTTGCAGCGCCGGCCCGACATCGCCGCGGCCGAGCGCGCGGTCGCAGCCGCGAACGCGCAGATCGGCATCCAGCGGTCGGCCTATTTTCCGAGCCTCAACCTTACGGCGTCCTACGGCGGCGCCGGCACGAACCTGCTCGCGTTGTTCCGGGCGTCGAACGCGCTCTGGTCGCTGGGGCTGTCGGCGGCGCAGACGCTGTTCGACGCGGGTGCGATCGCGGCCCGCGTCCAAGGTGCGCAGGCTGCGCGCGACGCGGCAGTCGCGAACTATCGGCAGGCGGTGCTGAGCGGATTCCAGGCGGTCGAGGACCAGCTCGCGACGAGCCACTCGCTCGCCGAGCAGGAGGACCAGCGCCGCGCCGCATCGGCGGCTGCCGACCGCACCGAGCAGTTGACGCTCAATCAATACCAGCAGGGCCTCGTGCCCTATACCAGCGTCGTCCTCGCCCAGGTCACCGCGCTTTCCGCGCGCCAGACGCTGTCGCAGCTGATGTCGAGCCGGCAGGCCGCGGCCATTGCGCTGATCCAGGCGCTGGGCGGCGGCTGGCAGGCCCCGGGCGCAGTCCAGGCGGCGGCCGCCCGCTGAACCGGGCCGAAGGCAGCGAGTGGCGCGCGATTCCGCCGCCACCGCGCGTCGGCCGGTCCCCGGCGAGCCTGGGCAGCCTCTTGAAAAGGGCCGGGCGCTCAGCTATTATTAGCACTCGCAGTCGCCGAGTGCTAGCAACACGGCTCGACCGCACTGACGCGCCTGCCAGATTTCCGCTCGGCGACGGGCGCCCAACTCGTTGTTTTCAGACGAATTCAATTCTAGGAGTGAGCACTGACATGAAGCTTCGTCCCCTGCACGACCGGATTATCGTCAAGCGGCTCGAAGAGGAGCGCAAATCGGCCGGCGGCATCGTGATCCCCGATACGGCCGCCGAAAAGCCCTCGATGGGTGAAGTGGTCTATGCCGGACCCGGCAAGACCGACGAC
>DAHUXO010000062.1 GCA_027307095.1 Betaproteobacteria bacterium
ACGCGCCGCCGAGGCGGGCGAGGTCATCGTCGTGCGCGGTGCCTTCGACTGGAGCGACGTCGGCTCCTGGCAGGCGATCGCGGCGCTGACGACAGCCGACGAGGATGGCAATCGCGGCCAGGGAGAGCGCGTCGCCATCGCCACCCGCGGCACCTACGTGCACGCACCCGATCGCGTCGTCGCCACCATCGGCGTCGAGAACCTCGTGATCGTCGATACGCCCGACGCGGTGCTGGTCGCACATCGCGACCACCTGCAGAAGGTGAAGGAAGTCGTCGGCGAGTTGAAGGCGTGCGGCCATGAGTCCTACCGCCTGCACCGGACCGTCAGCCGGCCCTGGGGCACGTACACGACCCTCGAGGAGGCGCCGGGCTTCAAGATCAAGCGCATCGAGGTGCGACCCGGCGCCGCACTTTCGCTGCAGCTGCACCACCGCCGCAGCGAGCACTGGGTCGTGGTGCGCGGCGTCGCCCGCGTTACCAACGGCGAACGCGAGTTCGACGTCCATCCCAACGAGTCGACCTACATCCCGGTCGAGACGCGCCACCGACTCGAGAACCGCGGCAGCGAGCCCCTGGCGATCATCGAGGTTCAGTGCGGCGACTACCTGGGCGAGGACGACATCGTCCGTTTCGACGATCGCTACGGCCGCACGCCGGCCGAGAACGCCGCGACCGCGCGCTAATCGGTTCCCGCCGCGACCACGCTGCCCCTCCGGCTGGTCGCATAGATGCCGGCGAGGATCAGCGCGATGCCTGCGACGTGGTACGGCGCGACGCGCTCGCCCAGCACCGCCCAGGCGAGCACGACGCCGAACACGGGCATCAGGTGCACGAACAGGCCGGCGACGCTCGCGCCGAGCTGCTCGACGCCGCGACTCCAGAAGACATACGCCAGCACCGACGAGAACAGCGCGATGCCGGCGATCGCGAACAGCGTCGTCCACGTCCAGACCATCGGATGGCCGTACGCCGATTCGACCAGGTAGAGCGGGAACACCGCCGCATCGCCGACGCAGGCGATGACGAACAGGAACGACAGCATCCGGATGCCGGGCGGGCGCCAGCGCAGGCCGATCGTGTACAGCGACCACATCGCCATCGACAGCACGATCAGCAGGTCGCCGGCGTTCAGGCGGAACGCGAGCAGCGCGGACAGCGACCCGCGCGACAGGATCGTCAACACGCCGCAGAGCGAGATCGCAACGCCCGCGAGTCCCGCCTGCGACAGCCGCTCGCGCAGCACCAGCCACGACAGCGCGACGATCATCACCGGGATGAAAGAATTGAGGATCACGCCGTTCACCGCCGTCGTGTAGTGCAGGCCCAGGTAGGCGAGGGAGTTGTGGATGCCGACGCCGACGACGCCGAGCGCCCCGAGGGGCTTCCAGTGGCGCCTGATCATCGGCAGGTCGCGCCTGAGCGACGGCAATGCGAACGGTGCGAGCATGACGATCGCGAACAGCCAGCGATAGAACGTCATCGCCAGCGGCGGAACGTCGTCGGCGAGCCCGCGTCCAACGATCCAGTTGATCGACCAGAAGAAAGGCGCCAGCGTCAGCAGCGCGATCGAGGATCCGCGCCCCGCGCGCGCAGTGGTGGCGGCCATCGTCGAAGTATCTCATGAAGGGTGCCGCGTATAATTCCCGCAGATCACCGACCATTGCTTTCCCCTCGCATGCCGACGGCCCCGACCGATGCTGCGACGGCCGCCGCCGCGTCGAGTCCCGCAGCACGCGAACCCGCCGCCGCACCCGCCTCCGCCCCGACCGCAAATCCGTTTGCGGCGCTGCCCGCACTCGTGCCCGCGCTGCCGGAGGCCGGTCGGCGCATTGCGCCACCGGTCCTGGCGGGCTCCGCCGACGCGATTGCGCTCGCGCAGGTCGCGCTCGAGGCCCGCGACCGGCACCGCAGCCTCGCGATCGTTTGCGCCGAAGCGCATGCCGCGGCGAGGCTCGCCGACGAAATCGCATGGTTCGCACCGCAGCTCAGGCTCAGCGTGTTTCCGGACTGGGAGACGCTGCCCTACGATCATTTCTCGCCGCACCAGGACCTCGTGTCGCAGCGGCTCGCGACGCTCTACCGCGTCACGCGCGGCGAATGCGACGTCGTCCTCGTCGCCGCCCAGACCGCGCTCTACCGCCTGTCGCCGCCGTCGTTCCTTGCCGCGCACACCTTCTTCCTGACGCAGGGGGAAAGGCTCGACGTCGAGGCCCTGCGCTCGCAGCTGGGGCTCGCCGGCTACACGCACGTCACCCAGGTCGTCTCGCCCGGCGAGTTCTCGATCCGCGGCGGCCTGATCGACCTGTTCCCGATGGGTTCGGCGCTGCCCTACCGCCTCGACCTCTTCGGCGAAGACATCGAGAGCATCAGGACCTTCGACGTCGATTCGCAGCGGACGCTGTTCCCGGTGCGCGAGCTGCGCCTGCTGCCGGCCCGCGAGTTCCCGCTGGACGACGCGGGGCGCACGCGATTCCGCGGCCGCTTCCGCGAAGTCTTCGAAGGCGATCCGTCGCGATCGGTCCTGTACAAGGACATCTCGGCCGGAATCGTTCCGGGCGGCATCGAGTATTACCTGCCGCTCTTCTTCGATGCGACGGCGACGTTCGTCGACTACCTGCCTCCCGGCGCGGTGCTCGCGACCCACGGAGACGTGCAGGGCGCAGTCGAGCGCTTCTGGCAGGACACCGAGTCGCGCTACCGGCTGCTGCGCGGCGACAAGGGACGGCCGCTGCTGCCGCCGACGCAGCTCTTCCTGCCCCAGGACGAGTGGAACGGCGCGATCAAGGCCTACGCGCGACTCGCTGTCGCGCCGGCGGATGCGCAGGCGGCGCTGCCACCGGATGCACCGACTCGGCGTCTGCCTTCGGTGCAGGTCGACCGGCGTGCCGATGACCCGCTCGCGGCGCTGAAAGGCGTGGTCGCGATGCTCGAAGGCCGCGTGCTGATCGCAGCGGAAAGTCCCGGTCGGCGCGAGACGATGCAGCAGTACTTCGCCGAATACGGGATGCAGCCCGCGATCGTCGAGTCGTTCGCCGAATTCGTCGCGACCGATGCCCGGCTGGCGCTCGCCGCCTCGCCGCTGCAGGCGGGATTCGCGTGGCCTGCCGCGGGTCTCGCGTTCGTCACCGAAGCCGAGCTCTACGCGAACGTC
>DAHUXO010000077.1 GCA_027307095.1 Betaproteobacteria bacterium
CCATGGAAACGACGGTCCGGGGCGAGAATCCGGCAGTTGCCGCAGGCTCCCTGGCCGCTGCCGACGCAGCGGCCAATGCCACCGCGGGCGCGGATGCTTGCGCGCTCGACGCTCGCGCCGATCTCGCCCTCGAGGGCATGACCTGCGCCGCCTGCGCGACGCGCATCGAAAAAGTCCTGAACCGCATCGACGGCGTCGAGGCTGCCGTCAACTTCGCCAGCGAGACCGCGACGGTTCACTACGACCGTGCGCGCGCCGACGTCGATGCATTGCTCGCGGCCGTCGCCCGCGCCGGCTATGGCGCGCGCGTCAAGATCGACGACAGTGCCGAGCGCGAGCTCGAGTCGTCGCGCCGGGAGACGGCGTGGCGCGAATTGCGCCGCGAACTCGCGATCTCCATCGCCCTGACGGCGCCGATGCTGCTGCAGATGGGCGCGATGCTCGTCCCGGGCCTTCGCGCCGGGCACGAGGACCTGCTGCCGCGCTGGCTGCAGTTCGCGCTGGCCACGCCCGTCCAGTTCGCAATCGGTCGCCGTTTCTACATCGGCGCATGGCATGCGCTGCGCGGCGGCGGCGCGAACATGGACGTCCTGATCGCGCTGGGCACCACGATCGCCTGGACTTTCAGTGCGGTGGTCACCGTCCTGGGCCTGCACCAGCACGTGTATTTCGAGGCGTCGGCCGCGATCATCACGTTGGTGCTGCTCGGCAAGGCGCTGGAAGCTCGCGCCAAGGCGCGCACGTCCGCCGCGCTCGAAGGATTGCTGCGCCTGCAGCCGCCGATCGCGCACGTCGAGCGCGGCGACGGGATCGTCGACGTGCCGCTGGCCGACGTGAAGGTCGGCGAGCGCTACCTGGTGCGCTCGGGCGAGGCAGTGCCCGTCGACGGGGTCGTCGTCGAGGGCGCGTCGTCGGTCGACGAGAGCATGCTGACCGGCGAGAGCCTGCCGGTCGCCAAGGCCCCTGCCGCGAAGGTCTATGCCGGGACGGTCAATCAAGACGGCTACGTGCGTTGCCGGGCCACCGGCGTGGGCAGCGCGACGCTGCTCGCCGGCATCGTCAGGCTGGTCGGCGAAGCGCAGGGCACCAAGGCACCGATCCAGAGGCTCGCCGACCGGGTTTCGGGCGTGTTCGTCCCGGTCGTCGTCGCGATCGCAGCCATGACGTTCGTGCTCGCCTGGTGGCTCGTGGGCGACCCGACCGTCGCGCTGGTCAACGCGGTGTCGGTGCTGGTGATCGCCTGCCCCTGTGCGCTGGGACTGGCGACGCCGACCGCGATCATCGTCGGCACCGGACGCGGCGCGCAACTCGGCGTGCTGATCCGCAATGCCGTCGCGCTCGAGAACGCCGGCCGGCTGACGACGCTGGTCGTCGACAAGACCGGGACGGTGACGGCGGGTGTGCCTGCCGTGACCGGCGTCACCGCTTTTGGCGCGGTTGCGCGCGAAGAGGTGCTCGCAGTCGCGGCGGCGCTGGAGCAGAACGCGCTGCATCCGCTGGCGCAGGCGATCGTCGCGCGGGCGCACGACGACGGTCTTGAGCTGCCGGCGGTCGACGGCTTCATGGCGGTGCCGGGCAAGGGCACGCGTGGCGCCGTCGGTGCCGACAGGCGGGCCGCGCTCGCAGGGTCGCTGCAATTTCTGGTCGACGAGGGGATCGCCGTCGACTCGCGCGCCGTCGACGCGCTGCACGTGGGCAGCGACACTGCGGTCGCGGTTGCAATCGACGGTGCGCTCGCCGGCGTCATCACGCTGGCGGACCGGGTGCGACCGACGTCGGCGACCGCGATCGCGCGTCTTTCCACCCACGGCGTCGACGTGGTGATGATGTCGGGTGACAACCCCGCGACCGTCGCCGCGATTGCGGCCGAGGTCGGCATCCGCGATCACCGCGGCGGAGTAACGCCCGCGGCCAAGGCGCAGGCGATTCGGGATCTGCAAGCCGCGGGTCGCGTCGTCGGGATGGTCGGCGACGGCGTCAACGACGCGCCGGCGCTCGCTGCGGCCGACGTCAGCTTCGCGATCGGCGCAGGCTCGGCAATCGCCATCGAGGCAGCGGACGTGACCGTCGTGCGCGACGACCTGGGTGCGGTCGTCGATGCGATCCTGTTGTCGCGTGCGACGCGCGGCAAGATCCGGCAGAACCTGTTCTTCGCTTTCGCCTACAACGTGCTCGGCATTCCGCTGGCGGCGTTCGGCCTGCTCAATCCGGTGATCGCCGGCGCCGCGATGGCGATGAGCTCGGTGTCCGTCGTCAGCAATGCGCTGCTGTTGCGGCGCTTCCGACCCAACCGCTAGAACTGCAAAGGAGCAGCGAATGGAATCCGTGAAACTCGACGTGCAGGGCATGACCTGCCAGGGCTGCGTGGCCAGCGTCACGCGCGTATTGAGGGCCGTACCCGGGGTCGCAGACGCGGCAGTGACGCTGCAGCCGGGCGCTGCGACGGTGACGTTCGATCCGGCGCGCACCAATGTGATTGCACTGGGCGCGGCGATCCGCGAGGCCGGCTATGACGTCGCCGCCTGATCTGCCGGCGGATCCCGGGTCGCCGCTGGCGTCCGAGTCGCCGAAGGCGGCGGTCGAAGTGGCGCGCGATTCATGCGCCCATCCCGCGCACCCGACCGTCGCGCGCCCCGCGGAAGCTGCCAAGGCACTGGCGACGCGCATCAACCGCATCGAAGGCCAGATTCGCGGCATCGGCAGGATGATCGAGGAGGACCGCTACTGCGTCGACATCCTGACCCAGGTCGCGGCTGTGCAATCGGCGCTCGACGCGCTCGGACTGAAACTCCTCGAGCATCACCTGCACGGCTGTGTCGCGCATGCGATCGCTTCCGGCGACGGCGCGCATGCGATCGACGAGGCGCTTGCCGTCATCCGCAGGTTCGGGCGCTGACGGGAAATTGGGGTCAGAGCGGCAATAATTCCGTCGTGCGTCCGCGCGGGCCGACACCTGTTCTGTCGGAATTATTGCCGCTCTGACCCC
>DAHUXO010000096.1 GCA_027307095.1 Betaproteobacteria bacterium
GCCGCATACCGGGCGGCTCGCGGCACCGCAGCGCCGCAGGCCTGTGTCTTCGAGAAAGCGATGCTCGCCCGTTGCGCGACCTGCGAACTGGCCGTGCGGCACGCGCTGGCCGAGCGGGAGGCGATCGGCTGCGCCTCGCCGACCGCGCGGATCAACTGCGCGACCGTCGCGGCGCTGCTGCGCGAGCGCGCCGCGTTCGCCCTCAAGCTCGTGCCCGACGCGCCACTGCCGCACGCGATCGCGATGAAGCTGCAGTGCGGCGGTCTCAAGGGCATCGTCGCAGCCGGCGGCGGCGACGCTGACGTGCACCGGGCGTTGGTGGCCTTGCGGGCGCGTCACGGCAGCTTTTCCGATGTGCCCTGGGGGGCGGTGGTGGCCGCGGTCGTCGCCTGGCAGAGTCGACGCCGTGCCGGGGCGGCGCGATGACGGGTCCCGCCGCCGAGCTGCCCGGTCCGGACTTCGATCGCCTGGTCCGGGCGGTGCAGGCGAACTGCCACGTCAGCGATGCACGGCACGCGCGCAACATGACGATGTGCACATACCTGATGGAAATGCGCGAGCTCTACCGCTGGGAGCGCGGCATTCCGCTGACCGCAGCGTTGCCGCGCGCGGATGTCGGCACCTGGCTCGCCGGCCGGGAAGCGCTGTGGACGTCGCTCGAAGGCGCGGACTACCGGGCGCTCCCTCTCGATGGCGGCGAGATCGATCCGTTCGACACCGCGGCGGTGAATGCCGCGCTGCAGCCGCACGCGCTCGTCTACGGCGCCGGCGTGGGCCGCTTCGGCAAGCCGCAGTTCTTCCTCGGGGCACTGAGCCGCCAGGAGCGCCGCGGCGAACTCAGCGTCCTGGTCTCCGCCTGCGAGCATGCGCGCGACCTCGCCCCCGCCCCCGCGGCTTCACGCGGGGGCACGATCTACGTGCGCCTCGAATCGCTGCGGCGCGTGCTCTGGGAAAAGGCCGAGGCCTGGTCCGGCCGGCGCGCGGACGGTGCGCTGGCCGATGCGCTGGAGGCGCATGGCTACGCCGAGAATCCGCTGGCCGCGCTGACGCGGATGGCGGAGGCCGAGGTCGAGACGCTGATCCTGCACGAGCTGGGCGAGCACGAAGCGGGGCGCCGGCTCGGCCCCGGATGGGAAACGATGCTCGGCCGGCTCAACCGGCGGCGCCCGGAGCTCTTCGTCCGCGCGGTGCGCGATCATCTGGCCGACTGCCTCGTCACCCTCCCGGCACTGCTCGCGCGGGATGCCCCGGCGTCGATCCATTTCTGGATCGCCAATCTCGACGGCATGCGCCGCGAGCTCTTTCCCAGGATCGCCACGGCCTACCAGGCATGGCGTGACGGCGATCGTGGAACGGCGCTGGCTGCCGCGATCGGCGCCGGGGCCAGGCACTGGACCGACGTGTGCGCCGAGGTTCTCGCCCGCGCTGCAGCTGCCCCGAGCGCCGAGGAGGCCGAGGCCGCCGTCGACGCCCTGGCGCTGGCGCAGGCGACGCGCCTGTAGCACGCTACCCCTTCGTCGACCGCCGCGCGGGCAACCGGCGCCGCATCAGCAGGAACCACGCCGCGGGAATCACCAGCAGCGAAAGCAGGGGCGCGGTGACCATGCCGCCCACCATCGGTGCGGCGATGCGCTGCATCACTTCCGATCCGGTGCCGTGGCTCAGCATGATCGGAAGCAGCCCTGCGAGGATGACGGCGACGGTCATCGACTTCGGCCGCAGGCGCAGGACCGCGCCTTCCTCGACCGCTTCGCGCAGCGCCGCTTCGTCGAGCACGACGCCGCTTTCCACGCGGCGGGCCCACGCAGTCTTGAGGTACACCAGCATGACCACGCCGAACTCGGCGGCGACGCCGGCCAGGGCGATGAAGCCGATGGCGCTCGCCACCGACACGGCATGCCCGAGCAGCCAGATCAGCCACAAGCCGCCGGCCAGCGCGAACGGGACTGCGACCATGATGAGCGATGCCTCGGCCGGATCGCGAAAGGTCAGGTACAGCAGCAGAAATATGACCGCCAGCGTGACGGGAACGACAGCCTTCAGACGCTGCGTGGCGCGTTCCAGGTATTCGAACTGGCCGGACCACGCGATCGAATAGCCTGGCGGGAGTTTCACCTGGTCGCGCACGGCTCGCTGCATGTCGGTGACCGCCGTACGCAGGTCGCGCCCGCGAAGGTCGACGTAGACCCACGTGGAGAGTCTCCCGTTCTCGCTCTTGAGCATCGACGGACCCGCCTGGACCGACACCTGGGCTACGTCGCCCAGCCGCAACTGGTTCCCGCGCTCGGTGACGATGGGCAGGGCGCGCACGCGCTCGAGCGAATCGCGATATTCGCGCGGATAGCGGACGTTGATCGGGAAGCGCTGGCGCCCGTCGATCACCTCGCCGATGTTCTCGCCGCCCAGCGCCGAGCTCACCACCGACTGGATGTCGGCGACCTGCAGGCCGTAGCGGCCCGCTGCCCGCCGGTCCGGAACGACCTCGATGTAGCGACCGCCGGTGAGACGCTCGGCGAGCGCCGAGGAGACGCCGGGCACCGGCTTCACGACTGCGGCCACCCGGGCCGCCAGCCGGTCGATCTCGGCCAGATCAGCGCCTGAAATCTTGATGCCGACCGGGCTCTTGATGCCGGTCGCCAGCATGTCGATGCGATTGCGAATCGGCGGAACCCAGACGTTGGACAGTCCCGGCACGCGAACCACGCGGTCCAGCTCTTCCACCAGCTTTTCCTGCGTCATGCCTGACCGCCACTGCACGCGCGGCTTGAACTGGATGGTGGTCTCGAACATCTCGAGCGGCGCCGGGTCGGTGGCGCTTTCTGCGCGTCCCGCCTTGCCGAACACCGTCGCCACCTCCGGCACGGTGCGAATCAGCCGATCGGTCAGTTGCAGAAGTTCGGACGCCTTGGCCGCCGACAGCCCCGGGAGTGCCGAAGGCATGTAGAGCAGGTCGCCTTCGTCCAGCGGCGGGATGAATTCGCCGCCCAGGTGCGCGAGCGGCCACGCGGCGCTCAGCATCACGCCCACGGCCAGCGCCAGCGTCCCGACCGGATGGCGCAGCGCCAGTCGCAGCACCGGGCGATAGCCGGCGATCAGCACCCGGTTGAGCGGATTGCGGTGTTCGTCGGGGATGCGGCCGCGGATCAGATAACCCATCATCACCGGCACCAGCGTGACCGACAGGCCGGCGGCGACCGCCATCGCGTAGGTCTTGGTGAAGGCCAGCGGCGAGAACAGCCGGCCTTCCTGCGCCTCGAGCGCGAACACCGGAATGAACGACAGCGTGATGATCAGCAGGGACACGAACAGCGCCGGACCCACTTCGACCGTCGCTTCGCCGATGAGCGCCCAGCGCTGCGCCGGTGTCAACGCCACCCCGGGCTGCGTCTGCCTGAATCGCTGCAGATGCTGGTGGGCATTTTCGATCATGACCACCGCGGCATCCACCATCGCGCCGATGGCGATCGCGATGCCGCCCAGGCTCATGATGTTGGCGTTGACGCCCTGATAGTGCATGACGACGAAGGCGGTCAGCACGCCCACGGGCAGGGCGACCACGGCCACCAGCGCCGAACGGAAGTGGAACAGGAACAGCCCGCACACCAGCGCAATGACGATGAATTCCTCGACCAGCTTGTCCCGCAGGTTGGCCACGGCGCGCGCGATGAGCTGCGACCGGTCATAGGTCGTGACCAGCTCGACGCCCGGGGGCAGGCTCGGCTTGAGCTCGTCGAGCTTGGCCTTGACCGCGGCAATCGTGTCCCGGGCATTGTGGCCGCTGCGCATGACGACGATGCCGCCGGCGACTTCGCCTTCGCCGTTGAGCTCGGCGATGCCGCGGCGGGCTTCGGGGCCGACCTGGATGCGCGCAACGTCCCCGAGGTTCACGGTGACGCCGGCGGGCGTCGTGACCAGCGGAATGCTGCGAAAGTCCGCAAGGCTCGCGAGGTACCCGCGCGCACGGACCATGTACTCGGCCTCGCCGGCCTCGACGACGGAGCCTCCGGCTTCCTGGTTTGCGGCGCGAATGGCTTCGATGACGCGGCCTTGCGTGATGCCGTAGCCCTGCAGGCGCGTCGGATCGAGGGCCACCTGGTACTGGCGCACCATGCCGCCCACGCTGGCGACCTCCGCGACGTTGGGCACGGTCTTGAGCTCGTATCTGAGGAACCAATCCTGCAGCGCACGCAGTTGGCCGAGGTCATGCCGGCCGCTGCGGTCCACCAGCGCGTACTCGAATATCCAGCCCACGCCGGTGGCATCCGGCCCCAGAGCTGCGGTCGCGCCTTGCGGCAGGCGCGCCTGCGCCTGGTTCAGGTACTCGAGGACGCGCGAGCGTGCCCAGTACAGGTCGACGCCGTCGTCGAACAGGACGTAGACGAACGAGTCGCCGAACAGCGAATACGCGCGCACCGTCTTCACCCCGGGCACCGACAGCATCGTCGTCGCCAGGGGATAGGTGACCTGGTCCTCGACGATTTGCGGCGCCTGCCCGGGGAACTGGGTGCGGATGATCACCTGCGTGTCGGACAGGTCGGGCAGGGCGTCGAGCGGCATGCGCTGCACCGCCCACAGGCCCCAGCACACGAGGAGCACGGTGGCCACCAGCACCAGCAGCCGGTTGGCAAGCGACCAGCGAATGACGTGCGCAATCATCGCGAGCCCCCAGCGTCGGTGGCGGGTGTGATGCGGGTCAGGCGATACTCGCCTGCGTCCTCGACGAAATCGAATGCGACATGGTCGCCGACGTTGAGCGGTGTGGCGCTGTCGCCCGAGGAGCGCCTGAAGCTCATGGTCATCGCCGGCCACTTGAGCGCAGCCACCGGTCCGTGGGCAATCATCACTTCGTCCGCGTCGACCTGCTCGATGCGGCCTTCGGTGTGGTAGGTGGCAGGCACCGGTTGCGGTTGCGCGCCGAGCCGCGGCAGCGCGGCCTTGAGGCTTGCTTCGGAGTCGATCAGGAACTGGCCGGAGGTCACCACGCGCTGCCCCTCGGTCAGGCCCGAGAGCACCTCGACGTCGGGACCCGCTGGATGTCCGAGCGTCACCTCCACCGGTTCGAAGCGTTGATCGTCGCGGGCCACGATCACGACATTGCGCAGCCCCGTCGCAATGACGGCTTCCTGCGCCACCAGGAGTCGAGGTGCGCCGGGCGGCAGCTGCGCGACCACGCGCACGAACATGCCGGGTTTGAGCCGCAGTCCGGGGTTGGAAAGCTGCAACCGAATGCGCACGGTGCGTGTCGCAGTGTCGACTTGCGGCAGCACGGCCGCAAGCGAGCCCGCGAAGGAGACACCTGGGTAGGCATCGGCAGTCGCGACCACCGGCACGCCGGCACGCAAGGTCCCGGCCCGGGCTTCAGGCACGTTGGCCTCGACCCATACGCTGCTCAGATCGACGATGCGGAACAGCATCTGCCCCGGCTGAACCTGCGCGCCTTCGCGCACGCCGATTTCCTCCACCACGCCGGCGCGCGGCGCACTCAGCGTGAAGCGCGATTGCGCTGCGCCGCCGCGCTCGACTTCGTCAATGGCGGCCTCGGGGACGGACAGCAGCCGCAGCCGCTCGCGGGTCGCGGCCAGCACGGCCGGGTCCAGGTGGGCCTCGCGGAGCGCCCGATATTCGGCCAGCGCGCCCGCCCACTCCGGCACGAACACGCTCGCCAGCCGCTGGCCCTGGGTCACCGGGTCCAGCGCGGCGCGCACGTACAACTGCTCCACGTATCCCATGGCGCGT
>DAHUXO010000108.1 GCA_027307095.1 Betaproteobacteria bacterium
AGGCGAGCCCGTGGTGGTCAGGCCTGCACCGGTCGCGACCCGGCGCCGCCGCAGGGGAGCCGACAGGGAATGAGCGGGAGCCTCGTCGCAACGGCCACGCGGCTGGTCGTGAAGGTCGGATCGACCCTCGTCACCAACGAAGGGCGCGGACTCGATCACGCGGCGGTCGCACGCTGGGCGGGCGAGATCGCGCAGCTGGCGCGCGGCGGGAGATCGGTGATCCTCGTGTCCTCCGGAGCGATCGCGGAGGGCATGCTGCGTCTCGGCTGGTCGACTCGCCCGCACGCGATCCACGAATTGCAGGCGGCGGCCGCCGTCGGCCAGATGGGACTCGTGCAAGCCTACGAGCGTGCATTCGCGGAATACGGCCTGCGCACGGCGCAGGTGCTGCTGACCCACGAGGATCTCGCCGATCGCAGGCGCTACCTGAATGCGCGCACGACGCTCACGACGCTGCTCGGGCTCGGCGTGATTCCGGTCATCAACGAGAACGACACCGTCACCACCGACGAAATCCGTTTCGGCGACAACGACACGCTGGGCGCGCTCGTGACCAACCTCGTCGAAGCCGACGTGCTGGTGCTCCTGACCGACCAGCAGGGCCTCTACACCGCCGACCCGCGCAGCGATCCTGCCGCGACGCTGGTGCACAGCGCGCGCGCCGGCGACCCTGCACTGGAGGCGATGTCCAGCGGCGCCGGCAGCATCATCGGCCGCGGCGGCATGCTGACCAAGGTGCTGGCCGCGAAGCGAGCCGCGCGCTCCGGAGCGTCGACGGTGATCGCATCCGGCCGCGAGCCCGACGTCCTGACCCGGCTCGCGGCGGGCGAAGCGATCGGCACCCACCTCAGTCCCGAGCGCAATTCGCTCGCCGCGCGCAAGCAATGGCTTGCCGACCACGTCCGGCTGGCGGGCCGCCTCACCCTCGACGACGGCGCCGTACGGGCGCTCGTCCGTGAAGGCAAGAGCCTGCTGCCGATCGGTGTCGTCGCCGTCTCGGGTGAGTTCGAGCGCGGCGAGATCGTCGGCTGCTTCGGGCCCGACGGGCGCGAGGTCGCGCGCGGCCTCGTCAACTACGGCGCGCAGGAGGCTGCGCGCATCCTGCGCAAGCCGTCATCGGAGATCGAGGCGACCCTGGGCTACGTCGACGAGCCCGAGCTGATCCACCGCGACAATCTCGTGCTGCTGGAGTAGCGGTCGACAGCCGCTGCGCGCTCGCCTACACTTCGCCGCACAATTCGAAATCGCCAGGGGGCAGGCATGAGCATCGTCGATCGCATCAAGGGAATCATCGTCGACCCCCGCAGCGAATGGATCAAGGTCGCGGCCGAGCCCGCGACGGTGCAGTCGATCTACACCGGCTGGATCATGATCCTCGCCGCGATCGGGCCGCTGGCGCTGCTGCTGTCGACGCATTCGCTGCAGTGGGCGGTCGCGCAATACGTGCTGTCGCTGATCGTGACTTTCGTCCTGGCGCTGATCGTCGACAGTCTCGCGCCGTCTTTCGGCGGCACCAGGGATTTCATCGCGTCGCTCAAGCTCACCGCGTACAGCTACACGGCGGCATGGCTCGCCGGCATCTTCAACCTGCTGGGAATGCTCGGCGGACTGCTGGGGCTGGTCGCGACGATCTACGCGTTCTACACGTTCTTCCTCGGTGCGCCGTTGCTGAAGAAGGCATCGCCGGAGAAAGCCGTTCCGTTCACGCTGATCGTCGTGCTGTGCGGCATCGTGCTCGGCATCCTCGCCGGCTACGTGTTCAGCGGGATGACGATGACGCCGCACCTGGGCGGCGGCTTCGGCATGATGCGCTGAGCGCGTCCGGAACGCCGGGGGTCAGCTCTCCGGCTGCGCCTCGGGGTCGACGTAGGACGCGGGAATCTCGGGCCGCCCCCAGCCGTAGAGCCGGTCGCGGCGCGTCTGCGGGCGCGCGTGCAGGTAGCGTTCGAGCTCGCGCAGCGCGCGCCGGTAGACGTCGCGCTTGAAGTCGATCACGGACTCGAGCGGAACCCAGTAGTCGTGCCAGCGCCAAGCGTCGAATTCCGGATGGTCGGTCGCGCGCAGGCTGACATCGGTGTCGCGGCCGGTGAGCCGCAGCAGATACCAGATCTGCTTCTGCCCGCGGTAGCTGCCGCGGAATTCGCGTTTGATCCAGTGTTGCGGTACCTCGTAACGCAGCCATTCCCGCGTACGGCCGAGGATCCTGACATGCTGCGGCTGGAGTCCCACTTCCTCGCGCAGTTCCCGGTACATCGCCTGCTCGGGCGCCTCACCGGGATTGATGCCACCTTGCGGAAACTGCCAGGAATGCTCGCGGATCCTCTTGCCCCAGAAAACCAGGTTTCTGCCGTTGGCGATGACGATGGCGACGTTCGGGCGATAGCCGTCACGGTCCAGCATCGCGGTCACCCTGATGCAAATAGTTGCAACCATTGTTGCACAGGATGTCGGCTGTTGCCTAGCGGCGACAGCGCAGGGCGCGGCCCGGCGCCTGAACTCGTTCGCTAGGTTTCGGCGTAGCGTGCGTAGGTGAGCCCGGCGAGATCGATCTCGGGCCTGCGTCCCGACACCACGTCGGCGAGGACCTGTCCGGTGCCGGCCGACATCGTCCAGCCGAGCGTTCCGTGGCCGGTCGCGAGGAACAGGTTCGCATACGGGCTTGGCCCGATGACGGGCGTGCCATCCGGGGTCATCGGCCGCAGACCGGTCCAGAAGGTCGCTTTCTCGACATCGCCGCCTCCCGGGAACAGGTCGGTGACGACGTGCTCGAGCGTCGCGCGCCGACTCGGGCGCAGCGTGCGCGAATAGCCGGCGAGCTCGGCGGTGCCGCCGACCCGGATGCGGTCGTCGAGCCGCGTCACCGCGACCTTGAAGGTCTCGTCCATCACCGTCGATTCGGGCGCGCCCGACGGATCCCCGATCGGGACCGTGATCGAATACCCCTTCACCGGATACACGGGAAGGTCGATCCGCAACGGCTTGAGGAGCAGCGGCGAATAGCTGCCAAGTGCGACGACGTAGGCATCGGCGCGCAATTCGCCCTGGTCGGTCGCGACGCCGCTGATTCGTCCGCCGCCGGGGACGATGCGCCGGATGTCGACGCCGAACCGGAACTCGACGCCCAGGTCCTGCGCGATGCGCGCGAGCCCCGTCGTGAACTGGTGGCAATCGCCGGTCTCGTCGTCGGTGAGCCGCAATCCCCCGACGAACTTTTCCCTGACGCGCGCAAGCGCCGGTTCGACGCCGATGCAGCCTTCGCGGTCGAGCAGCTGGTAGGGTACGCCGTGGCGATCGAGCACCTCGGTATCCCGGCCGGTGCCGTCGAAATCCTTCTGCGTGCGGAAGAGCTGCAGCGTCCCGAGGCTGCGCTCGCTGTAATGGATGCCGGTCTCGGCGCGCAACGCGCGCAGGCGGTCGCGGCTGTACTCGGCGAGCCGCAGCATCCGCGTCTTGTTGCGCTCGTAGCGCACTGCGGTGCAGTTGCGGAGCATTTGCAGCGCCCAGCGCCACATGGCGGGATCGGGCAACGGCCAGATCACCAGCGGGCGGTGTCGCATGAACGCCCACTTTAGCGCCTTCAGCGGAATGCCGGGACCGGCCCACGGCGACGCGAGTCCGGCCGAGACCTCGCCGGCGTTGCCGAAGCTCGTTTCCAGCGCGGCGCCCGGCTGCCGGTCGACGACCGTCACCCGATGCCCGGCCTTCGCCAGGTGGTAGGCGGTCGACACGCCGATCACGCCACTGCCGAGGACTGTCACCTTCATGCTGCTGCACCGCGGGATTCGCCCCGCGGCGAGTATGCGGCAGAGCCCGCAGCAGCGCGCCGCTGCGCTTGACGCCCGCAGCGGTGGTCGGCTCTGACGATCCAGTCAGGTCGGCAAATTCGAGTGGGCTGGATCAGGCGCGCCAGTGCACGCGCACCGAGTATTCGTCGTGGCCGTAATGGACGTCGAAAGCGCCGTGGTGCTGGCGCTCGAGCGCCTCGGCGATGCGCTGCGGCGTATGGACGTCGGTGGTGGTGACGACGACCTCGTCGGGTCCTTCCTCGATCGCCATGACACGATTGAGCGGATGCTCCTCGCGTTCGCGGGCTGCCACCTTGTGCAGGTGCGCGAGCACATCTGCGCGATGCGCGTTGAAATGCGCGCCGCCGAGTGTCAGCCAGCCCGCAGGCAGCTTCTCGTGGACGCGCCGACATGCGGGGCACCGCGTCTGGTGCGCACCGTCGGGCGCATTGCCCCACTGCCAGTGTCCGGCATGGAAGATCGCGCGGCAATCCGGGCAGACCGTGGGCTCCTTGTACTTGCCGGCGGCCTGGTACGGGTCATGTTGCTTGGCGTCGAAGACGCGTTGGCCCGAACGCATGCCGGCAGCGGGCTGCGCTCCGGCGTTGGAGGACGCCTTGGATTTTGTCATGTGGATTCCATCGCTCGTTGCCGGCGATCCCGCGAACCCGGGGCTCGCGGAACCGACGGAGTCTTCCGGCCCGCGTTGGCTTCGACGCCCAGGCGCGCTACTTGATCGCCAACTGCTTCGATACCGCGCCGTTCCTCTTGGGCAGGACGAGGTCCAGGACTCCATCCTGGTACTTCGCCTCGGCCTTGCTCTCATCGATGTCGTGCATCAGCGTGAAGCTTCGATCCTGCTTGCCGTAGTAGCGCTCGCTGCGCAGGACCGTCTTCCCTTTCTTTTCTTCCTCTTCCTTCCGGACCTCGGCGCTGATCGACACCTGGTTGCCCTCGACCGCGACGTGGATGTCTTCCTTCTTCACGCCGGGTACCTCGGCCTTGACGTGGTAGGTCTTGTCGTCCTCGGTCACGTCGATCTTGATCTCCGGCGCAGCGGGGAAATCGCGGCCCCAGCTGCGCAGGCGCGGCACGCGCAGGAAATCCTCGATGTCGCGCAAGGGCGCGAACGTCGCAATTTCGCCGAACGGATCGAATCGGGTGATGTTTGCCATGGAGATCTCCATTGTGGTTAGGTCGCCTGCCGCGGACCCGGCGCGGCCGCTCCGTGACTGCTCCGTGCCTGGCACGGGATCGCGGCTCCGCAGTTCGAATCGATTCTGACCCCATGCCGTCGGAATGGTTTTGACGTACATCAACCGGCGCGGGCCCCCGGCCCCGGGAAGCCACTGCGGCTGAGCGGCGCTGGCGGGCGCCGTCCACCGGCAGCGGCCACGCGTATATGATGCACAGGGGATCGACGGCAGCAGACGTCGTCATCACGATCGTGCTCCCTCCACAAGCCATCGCCGAGGCCGTGCTGCTCGAGAAATACGCGAGCGGCGACGAGCGCAGCGTCGACGACGTGCGCCGGCGCGTGGCGCGCGCGCTCGCGGCCGTCGAGCCGCAGGACCAGCGGGCGCGGTGCCAAGCGGACTTCCACCGCGCCCAGGCCGACGGTTTCATCCTAGGGGGGCGGATCAACTCGGCGGCGGGGACCGACCTCAAGGCGACACTGATCAACTGCTTCGTGCAGCCGGTGGGCGACAGCATTTCGACCGACGGCAGCGAAGTCGGCATCTACGCAGCGCTCAACGAGGCGGCGGAGACGATGCGCCGGGGTGGGGGCGTCGGCTACGATTTCTCGCGAATTCGTCCGGAGGGCGCCTACGTCCGCGGCACGGCCAGCCGCGCCAGCGGCCCCCTGTCGTACATGCGGGTGTTCGACCAGTCCTGCGAGGCGATCGAGTCGGCGGGCGCGCGGCGCGGCGCGCAGATGGGCGTGCTGCGCTGCGACCATCCCGACATCGAAGCCTTCGTTCATGCGAAGGACCGGGGCGGACTCTCCAATTTCAACCTTTCGGTGGCGGCGACCGACGCGTTCATGGAAGCCGTCGTCGCCGATCGGCGATGGGCGCTCGTCCATCGTGCGCAGCCCGGTCCCGAGCAGGTCGCCGCCGGAGCGCACCGACGCGACGACGGACTCTGGGTCTATCGCGACGTTGCCGCAGCCGCGCTGTGGCGCGAGATCGTCGCCAGCACCTGGGATCACGCCGAGCCCGGCGTGCTGTTCGTCGACACCATCAACCGCGACAACAACCTCTCCTATTGCGAAACGATCGAGGCGACGAACCCCTGCGGCGAGGAGCCGCTGCCGGCCTACGGATCCTGCGACCTCGGAAGCATCAACCTGTGCGAGTTGGTGCGCGCGCCGTTCACCGACGCGGCACGCTTCGACGTCGAGCGCCTGCGCGCGATCGTCCCGGTCGCCGTGCGCATGCTCGACGACGTGCTCGATGCGACGCTCTGGCCCCTGCCCCAGCACCGGCAGGAGGCGATGTCCAAGCGACGCATCGGACTCGGCTTCACCGGCCTCGGCGACGCGTTGCTGATGCTCGGCCTGCGTTACGACGCGGACGAGGGGCGGAAGCAGGCCGTTGCGATCGCGCGCGAGCTGCGCGACGCGTCGTACCGGGCATCGGTGGAGCTCGCGAAGGAGCGAGGTCCTTTTCCGCTGTTCGACGCGGGCTCGTACCTGGCGCCGCCACGCTTCGCGTCGCGCCTGCCCGACGACATCAAGGCCGCGATCGCCCGGCACGGCGTCCGCAACAGCCACCTGCTGGCAATCGCACCGACCGGCACGATATCGCTCGCCTTCGCCGACAACGCATCCAACGGGATCGAGCCCGCCTACGCCTGGGTGTACACGCGCAGGAAGCGCATGGCCGACGGCTCGCACCGCGAATATCGCGTCGAGGACCATGCCTGGCGCGTCTACCGCGCGCTGCACGGCATCGACGACGATGTGATCGCGGTCCCATTCGACCCGGCGCAGCCGGCAGGCGCTGCGCCGGCGCCCGTCGTCCGGACCGGGGCCGACGGGCGGCG
>DAHUXO010000122.1 GCA_027307095.1 Betaproteobacteria bacterium
TGCTGGGCTGGGTTTCGCCGGCCCCGCACCGCGCGAGGCTGCTGCTGGCTTCCGACGTCGGCGGCGTGATCGCGGGGATGCTCGGCCTAGTCCAGCTCTACCGCCAGTCGCGGGGCCGGCTGGATGCCAGCCGCGAGCTCCACGACGTCGAGGTGCAGGTCAGCAATATCGTCGAGTCGGCGATGGATCCGATCGTCACCATCGATGCGGACCAGCGGATCGTCGGCTTCAACGCCGCGGCCGAGCAGGCTTTCCGCTGGCCCCGCGAGGCGGTTCTCGGCCAAGCGGTGGACTGCCTGATTCCCCAGCGGTTTCGCGCCTCGCACCAGGAACACATCGAGCGCTTCGGACAGACCGGCGGCGCCGCGCGCCGCATGGGCTCGGAGGGCATCCTGTCGAGCCGTGTGCTGGTGGGATTGCGCGCGGACGGGCAGGAGTTCCCGATCGAAGCGTCGATCTCGCAGCACGAGGGCCATGGCGGCAGGGGTTATACGGCGATCCTGCGCGACGTCAGCGAGCGCGTGCGCGCCGAGAAGCTCCTTTCGGACAGCGAGGCGAGGCTGCGCGGGATTCTCGACTCGGCGATGGACGCGATCATCACCATCGATGAGCGCCAGCACATCATGCTGTTCAATCAGGCGGCCGAAGCGATGTTCGCCTGCCCGCGTGACGAGGCGATCGGCGCGCCGATCTCGTGGTTCATCCCCGAACGCGATCGCGCAGCGCATGCACGCCACATCGCGGATTTCGGGGAGTCGGAGTCGGTGTCGAGGCGGATGGGGGGCGCGCTTCGGATCGTGACCGGCCTGCGGCGCAACGGCGAGGAGTTCCCGATCGACGCATCGATCTCGCAGATCAGCGAATCCGGAACCAAGTACTACACGGTGATCCTGCGCGACGTCACGGCGCGTTTCCGGGCGGAGGAGGCGCTGCGCCGGTCGCGCAACGAGTTGCAGGAGCTGGGCGCGGCGGCGCACATGACGCGCGAGCAGGAGAAGAGCCGGATCGCGCGCGAGCTCCACGACGAACTGGGCCAGGCGCTGACGATGCTGCAGATGGACGTCGCCTGGTTCAAGGAGAAGATCCCGGGTGATGCACCGGCCTTCGCCGGCAAGCTCGACCGGATGGAGAAGCTGCTGAAGACGACGATCGCCGCGACGCGGCGCATCGCCGCCGACCTGCGACCCCTGGTACTCGACGACCTGGGGCTCGTTCCCGCGCTCGAATGGCTGGTGCAGAACTTCACGCAGCGGACAGGCATGCCCTGCGAACTGGTGATCGACGACCCCCAGCTCGAGCTGCCTGGAGCACAGTCGACGGCTGTGTTCCGCGTCGTCCAGGAATCGCTGACCAACATCGCCAAGCACGCGCAGGCGTCCCGGGCGAGCGTGGAGCTCGGAAAGGGTGACGGAATGCTGACCGTGCGCATCCAGGACGATGGCGTCGGATTCGCGACCGATGCACCGCGCAAGCCGAACTCGCTGGGCCTGTTCGGCTTGCGCGAGCGCGCATCGCTGCTGTCGGGTGAGGCGACGATCGCCAGCACCCCGGGTGAGGGGACGACGGTCGAGTTGCGGCTGCCACTTGCGACCGCAGCGGGGTCGGCATGATCCGCGTCGTCGTCGCCGACGATCATCAGATCCTGCGGGAGGGCCTGAAGCAGCTGCTCGAGGCTGCCGGCGACATCGAGGTCGTCGGGGAGGCGGGTGACGGTCACGGCGTGCTGCAGCAGGTCCGCGAGGCCGATTTCGACGTCCTGCTGCTCGACATGTCGATGCCCGGCAAGAGCGGCGTCGAGCTGATCAAGCAGGTCAAGTCGGAGCGCCCGCGGCTGCGCATCCTGGTGCTCAGCATGCACGAGGAACACCAGTACGCGGTGCGGGCGATCCGGGCCGGCGCCTCCGGCTACTTGACCAAGGAGAGCGCCGCATCCCAGCTCGTCGCGGCGATTCGCAAGGTCGCGCGCGGGGGCGCGTTCATCAGTGCCGAGGTCGCCGAGCACCTCGCGCTCGACGCGATGCCCCACAGCGAAGGGCCGCTCCACGAGACGCTGTCCGACCGGGAATACGAAGTGTTCCGCATGCTCGTCGCGGGAGCGAGCGTCTCCGAGATCGCCGAGCGCCTCCATCTGTCCGCCAAGACCGTCAGCACGCACAAGGCGCGGCTGATGGAGAAGCTCCAGGTTGCCAACAATGCCGAGCTGTTCCACTACGCCCTCAAGCATCGCCTGTCCGATGACCCGGGCGCCAATGGCTGACGCCCGTGCAGGAGTAGGGCGATTCCTACAGCGCATCGGGCGCGCCTGACCCCCTGAATCGGCGGTTCCCGACCCCGGTTGTCAGACGGGGACGATAGGCCGGGCCCCCGCGTCCGCCGATACTGCCCTCCATGGATACGGGGGCATGCATGGACATATTCATCGTCGACGACCTTCCGTCGATGCGCGACCGTCTGCGCGAGCTGATCGCGGACATCGAGGGGGTCGCGTTCGTCGGCGACGCCGGAACGCCGGCGGACGCCATCGCCGGCATCCTGCGGACGCATCCCGATTGCGTCCTGCTCGATTACCAGCTGATCGGCGGCACCGGCGTCGAGGTTCTGCGCGCCGTGCGTGCGCACTCGCCGCAGATCGCATTCATCGTGCTGACCAACCACGCCACCGCGCAGCATCGCAGTGCCTGCATCGACGCCGGTGCGCGCTTCTTCTTCGACAAGAGCACCGAGTTCGGCAGTATCAGGTCAGCGATTGCCGAGATCGACGCGACCCTGCACTAGACGCAGCCCAAGAACGCAACCACCCGAGGATGCCCGAGATGGAAGCCGCAATCGTTGCCCCCGCCGTGACGCCGTTTCGACGTGAACAGGTGAAGACTGCGCGGCCGGTGCTGCGTGACGTGAGCCGGCCGGCGCTGGCCTGCTCGACCTGCCACCAGCACGCGCTGTGCGCCCGCGCCGGGCTCGACGCCGATGCCTTGCCGAGGCTCGGCCACATCCCCACCACGCGGATACGCCTGCGCAAGGGCGATACGCTGTTTCGCGCCGGCGACCGTTTCACGGCGCTGTACGCGATCCGGCTCGGATCCTGCAAGACGGTGATGGTGACCGATGACGGCCACGAGCAGGTCTCGGGCTACCACATGCCGGGCGAGATCCTCGGCACCGACGGTATCGGCATGGATGTCCACGATTCGCAGGCAATCGCACTCGAGGACGCCGAGGTTTGCGCGCTGCCTTTCGACCGCGTCGAGGCGCTCGCGCGCGAGGACGTCGCGTTCCAGCGCAGCCTGCACCGGATGCTCGCCGGGGAGATCGTCCGCGAGCGCAACGTGATGCTGATGCTCGGGACGATGCGCGCCGAGCAACGACTGGCATCGTTCCTCCTCGACCTGTCGCAGCGCTACCAGGTCCGCGGCTATTCGCCGAGCGAGTTCCTGCTCCGGATGACGCGGGAAGAAATCGGCAGTCACCTCGGGCTGAAGCTCGAAACGGTGAGCCGGCTGTTCTCGCGCTTCCACCAGGACGGCCTGATCGAGGTGCACGGGCGCATCATCAAGCTCGTCGATCGCGACGCCCTGCACCAGTTGGTCATGACGGGCTGACCCGGCGCATCGTGCCGCGGCGGCAGCTCATCGGGGCCGCACCCGCGCGCCGTCGTGCACCGCATCGGCGGGGTAGACGATGACCCGCGCCCCCTCGGCGAGCCCGCTCTCGACCACTGCCTGCTCGCCGTTGCGCGGGCCGATCCCGACACTCGTGGTCCGGGCCCGTCCGTCGGCGATCACGAAGACCGCCCAGCCGTCCGCGTGACGGAACAGCGCTGCGGAGGGCACGCGCAGCACGCCTTCGCGCCTCCCGACCAGAATGTGGGCGTCGACCCGGTAGCCGTCGCCGAGCCGCCGCAGTTCCTGGGGGGACGCCGAGAGGTCGATCACGACGTTCACGCGCTGTTCCTCGATCCCCAGTGCCGAAACCTTGGTGAATGCCGACGGTTCGACCACCCGGACCAGTCCCGAAAGCGGCTCGCCCGACGGACCGGGGTCGAAGGTCGCCGGCGTGCCCGCGCCGATCGATTCCGCTTCGGTCGTGAGCACTTCGACGACCGCTTCCAGCGCCTGGGGATCGCCGATCTCGAGCAACGGCGCGCCGACGGGAACGACGGCCTCGCTTTGCTGGACGACGCGCAGCACCCGACCGGCGACGGGCGACCGTATCTCCCAGCGCTGCCGGTCGGCCGCGGTGCCGGCTTCCCGCGCGCGCATCAGTGCCGCGCGGGCCACCGCGAGATCGTGTTCGGCGGCCTCGCCGTCGAACCGCGCCACGGCCAGGTCGTTGCTCCGCAGCTCGACCTCGCGTTCGGCGCGCTCGACTGCCTGGCGCGAGACGAAACCCTGGCTGCCGAGGTCCCTGGCGCGTGCCAGATCCGATTGCGCGAGCTGCAGCGCGACCGAGGCGCGCTTGGCCGCCGAGGCGCTGGCGAGCCGGCGCGCATCGGCGGCGCCGACCCGGGCGCCGAGCTCGCTCTCGGTCCGCGTGTCCAGCAGCGCGGGATGCGCCGGGACGAGCGTCGCGAGCAGCGTGCCGGGTGCGACCTCGTCCCCCGGATCGAGCTCGATGCGCAACAGCCGCCCTGCGAGCGGCGCCGACACCAGGTAGCGTTCGCGCACGCGTGTCTTGCCGTCCTCGTCGATGGTCTTGACGAAGGTCCCGCGCGTGACCGTGGCGACGTCGACCGCCGTCGGCACCGGGTAGAGCGCCCACGCGAGCGCGCCGGCCACGGCGACTGCCACCAATGCCCACAGGCCCCTGCGCATCCAGACCCTGCCCATCGCGTATCCCGTCTCCTATTCCCGCGACTTCAGGACGCCGACCAGGTCGAGGCGGTCGATCCGGCGGCGCACGATCATCGCGCTCGCGATGCCTGCGGCGACCACGGCAAAGGCCGCAAGCGCGTAGCTCCGCGGCGCGACGATGAGCGGAATCGCGATCAGGTCGCTGTGCGTGGCCCACACCATCATCCATGCCATCCCATAGCCGAGGCCGCAACCCAGCGGCAGCGCCAGCGCCAGCTCGAACGCCAGCTCGCCCAGCAGGAACACCGACACCTCGCCACGCGTGAACCCGAGCACCCGGAGGCTCGCGAGCTCCCACGCACGCTCCTGCAGCGCGATGCGCGCATTGTTATACACGACGCCCACGGCGATCACCGCGGCGAAGACCGTCAGCACCGAGGTGAAGAACAGGATGTTGCGCCCCATCGTGTCGCGGAAATTCTGCAGCATTGCGAGCTTGCTGGCGACGGTCGCGATCCTCGGGTAGGACTTGAGCTCGCGGTACAGGGCTTCGTCGTGCGCGCGGTCCAGGCGCACCGAGAACGAGGACAGCGTGTCGGGTTCGCCTGCGAGCCGCGTCAGTGCGGCAAGGTTCATGTAGGCGGCGAGCCCGATCAGGTCCGCCGACGTTCCGGCGACGCTCACCCAGGCACGCCTGCGCTCGCCGGTGAGGAAGTCGACCTCGATGCGGTCGCCGGGCCGCACGCCGAGGCGGAGCGCCAGGCGATCGGTCAGCAGGATGCCTTGGGGCGGAATCGCGACCGGTCCCGCATCCTCGTCGAGGAGGCGGCGCAGTTCGCCGTCTGGCGGCAGTCCCGACAGTACCGTCCGGTACTCGTGGTGACCGGAGACGAGCCGCACCGGGATCTCGCGGGCGCCTTCGGCTCGAATCACGCCGGGCATCCGCTCGATCTCGCTGCGCGCCCGCGTGGACGTCGGTTCGGTGAACGCGATCTCCACGTCGCCACGCTGCGCGATCGCGAACTGGACGTCGAGCATGTAGTCGATGGCGTCGCGCCAGAACAAGCCCGACACGACGATCGCCATCGCCGCAGCGATACCCAGCGTAGTCAGCGCCGCACGCCACGGCTTGCGCTCCATGTTGCGAAACGTCATTCGCATCGCCGGAGTGAGGAATCGGCCGAGCGAAAGCCGTTCGGCGATCGTCGGCCGGTAGCAGCCGGGAAAGGGCGGGCGCATCGCCTCGGCGGGCGCCAGGCGCACTGCCTCCAGCACGGCACCGATGGCGCCGCCCACGGCCGCGACGGCGATGATCGCCGTCGCCGTGGCAAGCACCCACGCGGGCATCCGGAACCGGTAGGCGGGGAAATGGAAAAACTCCGCGTACAGCGCCGTGACTGCGCTTCCGAACCACCAGCCGATGCCGATTCCCAGTGCGACGCCGAGCGCGACGATGACCGCCACCTGTCCCAGGTAATGGCCGACCAGCGTCGCGTTGTCGTAGCCCATCGCTTTCAGCGCCGCAATCTGCTCGCGCTGGGTCGTGATCTGGCGGCCCAGCACGACGCTGAGCAGGAACGCGGTGACCGCCAGGAAGATCGACGGTATCACCGTGCCGATGACCTTCCACTCGTCGATCTCCTGCGACAGTATCCGATGCGACAGCTGCTCGTCACGGCCGTAGGCATTCGTTCCGCCGTAGGGCCCGAGCAGCCGGTCGAGGGCGTCGATGACCGCGCGCGGATTTGCATCTCGCTCAAGGCGCAGCGACACGTGGTTGAACGCGCCTTCCATCGCGTAGGCCGCGGCCAGCGGATTGCGTGGCATCCAGACGACGCCGAAGTTGCGGTCGTCCGGGAACGCGCCGCCGCGAGTCGCGTAGATGTAGTCGGGCGCCAGCCCGATGCCGACGACGTGCAGCGTCTGCTTCTTGCCGTTGACCAGCGCCGCGAACGTCCGCCCCGGACCCAGGTGACGCACGGCAGCGAAGCCTTCGGACACGACGACCGACGTGGGCTCGCTGTCCAGGGGCAGGCGCCCCTGCCGGACCACGACCCGGTCGACCGGGGAATCGCCCCGCTCGGGGAGCCCGATCAGGTGCCCGACGACGGGTTCGGCG
>DAHUXO010000148.1 GCA_027307095.1 Betaproteobacteria bacterium
GATCAGTTCCGCCGTCGTCTCGCCGATCAGCATCCCGTAGTTGCGCCGGATGTAGTTCACGACCGCCTCGTCGAACTTGTCGCCGCCGACCCGCACCGAGCCTGCGTAGACCATGCCACCCAGCGAGATCACGCCGACCTCGGTCGTTCCGCCACCGATGTCGACGACCATCGAGCCCGTCGCGTCCCCGACCGGCAGGTCGGCGCCGATCGCGGCGGCCATCGGCTCCTCGATCAGGAACACCTTGGAGGCCCCGGCGCCCAGCGCCGACTCGCGGATCGCGCGTCGCTCGACCTGGGTCGAGCCGCAGGGCACGCAGATGATGATGCGCGGACTCGGGGAGAACAGCCGCGAGTCGAGCACCTTCTTGATGAACTGCTTCAGCATCTGCTCGGTGACGGTGAAGTCGGCGATGACGCCGTCCTTCATCGGCCGGATCGCCGTGATGTTGCCCGGCGTGCGCCCCAGCATCTGCTTGGCCGCGAGCCCGACTTCCTGGATCACCTTCTTGCCGTTCGGCCCGCCTTCCTGACGGATCGCGACCACCGACGGCTCGTCGAGGACGATGCCCTTGCCGCGAACGTAGATCAGCGTGTTGGCGGTCCCGAGGTCGATCGCAAGGTCGCTGGAGAAATAGCCTTTGAAAAACTCGAACATGAATTGCAGCCACCCGTGACGTCCGGCGGAGTGTCCCCAAGCTTGGAGCAGGCGTCCGAACCGGTCGTGAAATGCCGAATATGATACCCTAAGATGCGTTTCTTCCGCACTGATTTGATGCGGTTTTCCGGGTCGATTCGCGACCGGCCCGCATGCGTCGCGCCTGTCGCCTTCGTCCCTCGCGCCGAACCGTCGCCGCAGGGCCGCCCAGCGCGCGCTCACCCGGCACCGACACCCGCATGGCCCTGACCTTCGACGACGTTCAACGCCTCGCGTGGCTCGCCCGGATCGAGATCGATGCCGGCGCGACCCGCGACATCCAGGCGAAGCTCGACGCGATCTTCGCGATGATCGACGAGCTGCTGTCGATCGACACCACCGGCATCGTGCCGATGGCGCATGCGCAGGACGCGATGCTGCCGCTGCGCGAGGACGCCGTCACCGAGGTGGACCAGCACGCGCTCTACCAGCAGGGCGCGCCGTCGGTGGTCGACGGCCTCTACCTCGTTCCCAAGGTCATCGAATAACTTGAAGACGATCGGCGAGTTCTCGCAGGCGCTGCAGGCGGGCACGGTCTCGAGCGTCGAGCTCGTCCAGGATGCGCTGGCGCGCGTCGCGTCGGCGCAGGCGCGGCTCAACGCGTTCATCACCGTCGACGCCGATGGGGCGCTCGCCGCCGCCCGCGAGGCCGATGCCGCGCGCTCCCGCGGCGAGGCGTCGGCGCTGACAGGCATCCCGATCGCGCACAAGGACGTGCTGATGACCGCCGGCATGCGCACGACCTGCGGCTCGCGGATGCTGGCGAATTTCGTCGCGCCCTACGACGCCCACGTCGTCGCGCGTCTGCGCGAGGCCGGTACCGTGCTGGTCGGCAAAACGAACATGGACGAGTTCGCGATGGGCTCGTCGACCGAGAACTCGTACTTCGGGCCCGCGCGCAATCCCTGGAATCCTGCATGCATCCCTGGCGGCAGCTCGGGCGGCTCCGCGGTGGCGGTCGCCGCGGACCTGGTGCCGGGAAGCACCGGCACCGACACCGGCGGGTCGATCCGGCAACCCGCGGCGATGTGCGGCATCACCGGCCTCAAGCCGACCTATGGGCTGTGCTCGCGCTACGGGCTCGTGGCCTTCGCTTCCAGCCTCGACACGCCGGGGGTGTTCGCGCGCGACGCGCTGGGCTGCGCGCTGCTGCTCGATCCCATGGCCGGACACGACGCCCGCGACTCGACGTCGCTCGACCGTCCGCGCGAGGACCGGGCAGCCGCGCTGCGCGCGCCCGCATCGGCGCGACCGCTCGCGGGCCTGCGCATCGGGCTCCCGCGCGAATATTTCGGCGATGGCGTCGACGCTGCCGTGCTCGCGGCGATCGATGCCGCGCTGGCAGACATGCGATCGCTGGGCGCGACCACCGTCGACATCGAGCTGCCGGCGGTCAGGCACTCGGTGCCCGTCTATTACGTGATCGCGCCGGCCGAGGCGTCGTCGAACCTGTCCCGCTTTGACGGCGTCCGCTACGGCCACCGCGCGGAGCGCTACGCCGACCTGGCGGACATGTATTGCCGCACGCGGGCCGAGGGTTTCGGCGCGGAAGTGAAGCGCCGCATCCTGGTCGGCACCTACGTGCTGTCGCATGGCTACTACGATGCTTACTACTTGCAGGCGCAGAAAGTCCGGCGCCTGATCGCTCAGGACTTCGCCAACGCGTTCGAGCAGTGCGATGTGATCATCGGTCCGACCTCGCCGACGACGGCGTTCAAGCTCGGCGCCAACACGTCCGACCCGGTGCAAATGTACCTCAACGACATCTACACGATCCCGGCCCCGCTTGCCGGCATTCCAGGGCTGTCCATTCCGTGCGGCTTC
>DAHUXO010000157.1 GCA_027307095.1 Betaproteobacteria bacterium
CGGGGTCGACGCATCGGAACCACGTCCCGATGACGTCGAGGCACCCGCGGCAACGGGTTGGGACGGAACGGATGCGCCCAAGTTCCCGCCAATGGTCGGAAACACGCTCAATACCTGACCACCGCAACGTCGAATCCGCGCTTGGAAAGCTCGGCCTTCATCCTGCCGAGCTCGTCGACATTGTCGTACGGCCCCAGCCGGACGCGGTAGCGAATGCTCTTGTCGGGAAGCACGCCCTGCTGCACCGTCGCCTCCAGGCCGGCGAACGCGAGCCTGGCCTTCAGGTTCTCCGCATCGGATTCGCCGGTGAAAGAACCGGCCTGCAGCCAGTACCGGTTCCCCGGCTGCGGGGCCCTGGCGCCGCGATCGATCGCTGCGACCGTCGCCGACGGCGCAGCGCCTGGTGCAGGCGCCGCCGCAGTCGATGGCGTCGTCGCGGCGCCGGCTCCCGCGCCGCCGCCGGCGGTCGCAGCGCCCGGTAGCGAGCCCGCCGATCGACCCCGGGCCTGCGCGGCAACGGCGCGATCACCGCGCTCGGCGGGGCGGACCTCGGGCTGCACTTTCGGCTCCTCGACCCCTGGGAGGATCTTGTAGAAGTCGAAGCGCGGCTTGTCGGCGTCGCCGCCCTTCGCGGCTGCGGTCGCATCCTGCGGCGGCTGCTGCGCGTCCCCGGTCGGCGACGGGAACCGGATCGCGGGATTGTTCCTCATCAGCCAGTACGCGACACCGGCGGCGAGCCCGAGCCCGACGACGATGCCGATGAATACGCCGAGCAGCGTGCCGCCGACGGCGGAGCTGCGCCGGGCTGCGCGTTGCGTGGAGGGTCGGCGCGTTGCGGTGGGTACGGTCATCGGGGGAGGGAAGAGGTTCCTGCGATCGGCTGGGGTCGTCTTGACGCGCGTCACATCGTGTCGGGCGCGCCGATGCCGATGATCGACAGTCCGTTGGCGAGGACCTGGCCCACCGCGACGGCCAGCGCGAGCCTCGCATTCCTCACGCGCAGGTCGTCGACCAGGAAGCGCTCGGCATTATAGTAACTGTGGAATTCCTGCGCCAAATCCTTCAGGTAGAACGCCAGCTGGTGCGGCGCGAACTCCGCCGCCGCGGCGGCAAGCTCGTCGGGAAAATCCGCGACCCTGCGCAGCAGCGGAATCTCGTAGGCGCTGGTCAGGGGCGAAAGATCGACGCCCCGGAACCGGGCGGCCGCGTCGTCGCGAGCTATCTCTGCCTGGCGCAGCACCGCCGCGACGCGCGCGTGGGCGTACTGCACGTAGTAGACCGGGTTCTCCTCGGACTGCGAGCGCGCGAGGTCGATGTCGAAAACGAACTCCGAATCGGCCTTGCGCGACGCCAGGAAGAAGCGCACGGCATCGCGCCCGACCTCGTCGATCAGGTCTCGCAGCGTCACGTAGCTGCCTGCGCGCTTGCTGATCCTGACCTCCTGCCCGCCGCGCATCACGGTGACCATCTTGTGCAGGACGTAATCCGGATAGCCGGCGGGAATGCCCATCCCGATCGCCTGCAGCCCTGCGCGCACGCGCGCGACCGTGCCGTGATGATCCGATCCCTGGATGTTGAGCGCGCGCACGTAACCGCGCTCGAACTTGGTCACGTGATAGGCGACGTCGGGAACGAAATACGTGTAGCCGCCGTCGGACTTGCGCATCACGCGGTCCTTGTCGTCGCCGAAGTCGGTCGTGCGCAGCCACAGCGCGCCCTCCTGCTCGTAGGCGTGCCCCGATTCGACGAGCTTCGCGACCGTGGCATCCACGCGTCCGTCGACGTACAGCGAGCTCTCCAGGTAGTAGTTGTCGAACGAAACGCCGAACGCGCGCAGGTCGCGGTCCTGTTCCTTGCGCAATTCGGTCACCGCATAGCGGCGGATCGTCTCGATGTCGGACAGGTCGTGGCCGACCTCGTCGAGATAACGTTGCGCGAGCTCCCGCACGTATTCGCCGCGGTACCCGTCCTCCGGGAACTCGCCCGACTCGCCGAGCAGCTCCTTCGCACGCGCGCGCACCGACACCGCGAGGTTGTGGATCTGCTGTCCCGCGTCGTTGTAATAGAACTCGCGCGTGACGTCGCAGCCCTGCCACTCGAGCAGCGTCGAGATCGCGTCGCCCAGTGCGCCCTGCCGCCCGTGGCCCACGTGCAGCGGCCCGGTCGGATTGGCAGAGACGAACTCGACGATGATGCGCTCCCCGGTGCGCGACGCAGCGCGGCCGTAATCCGCGCCCGCGGCGAGAACCTCGGCGACCACCGCCTGCCTTGCGGCATCGCGGAGGTGAAGGTTGATGAACCCGGGACCCGCGACTTCGCAGCCCTCGACGACGTCGGCGAGAGCGTCCTTCAGCGACGTTGCAATCGCCTGTGCCAGCTCGCGCGGATTGCGGCGCGCCGGCTTGGCGAGCGTCAGCGCGACATTCGTCGCGTAATCGCCATGCGACCGGTCGCGGGGGCGCTCGATGACGACCGGGGTCGCGGCCGCGCCCGGAAGCTGCTCGCGCACGATGCGCAGGACGGTTTGCGCGATTCGCTGCCTGGGATTGGCGCTCGCGGGCGCGTCGACGCGGGACGAAGGCATAAGAGCGGAATTATGTCAGAACCAACCCGGGGGACGCCGCTCGCGGGGTCAGAACGCCACCGGATCGACGTCGATCGTCCAGCGCAGCTTCGATCCTTTGATCCCGACCAGCGCCTCGCGCCAGCGCGGCAGGAACGCCTGCAGCGGCGCGCGCCGCGGGCACTGGACGAGAACCTGCCCGCGCTCGTAGCCCGCCCTGCGCGCAATCGCCGCCGGCACCGGGGGGAAGATCTCGATGCCCCCGGCCCCATCCGCGAGCGCGCGCGCCTGCTCGACCGCGGCGGCGAGAAAGCGATCGACGTCGTCGCGCGAATGCGCCTCCGCCGCGAGCAGCGCGACGCGCGTCACCGGCGGCAGCTGTGCCGCCTCGCGCTCGGCGAGCAGCTCGTCGGCAAACGCGGCGTAGTCCTGCGTCGCCAGGGCGCGATAGACGGGATGGTCGGGAAAATCGGTCTGCACGATCACCTGCCCCGGCAGGCCGGCGCGGCCGGCGCGGCCGGCGACCTGCATCAGCAGGGCGACGAGGCGCTCGGTCGCGCGGAAATCGGCGCTGTAGAGCGCATTGTCGGCGCCCAGGACGCCGACCAGGGTGAGGCGCGGAAAATCGTGACCCTTGGCGAGCATCTGCGTTCCGACCAGGATGTCGACCTCGAGGTCCTCGACCTGCTGCCTGACCGCGGCGAAAGCGCCGCGGCTCCTCGTCGTGTCGCGATCGATGCGCGCGACGCGCGCCTGCGGAAATGCCGTTCGTATCGCCTGCTCGAGTCGCTGCGTGCCGAAGCCAAGCGGCGTCAGGTCGACGTTGCCGCACTGCGGGCATGCGCGGGTGACGCGCTCGACGTGCGCGCAATGATGGCAGCGCAGGCGATCCGGCGCGTGATGGACCACCAGGCGCGCCGCGCAGCGCGGGCACTCGGATTCCCAGGTGCACGACGCGCACTTGAGCGAAGGAGCGTAGCCCCGGCGGTTGATGAACAGCAGCGACTGCTCACGGCGCGCAAGTCGCTGCGCAATGGCTTCGCGCAGCGGCGGCGAGAGTCCGTCCTGCGTTCGCGAGCCCCGCAACTGGACGAACGCTAGAGCGGGCGGCGACGCGCGCGGATCGGCGCGGGCGGGGAGCGCCAGCGTGCGGTAGCGGCCCTGCCGCGCACGCGCCCAGGTCTCGAGCGACGGCGTGGCGCTTCCCAGGACCACCGGTATGCCGCGCCTGCGGGCACGCAGGATCGCGAGGTCGCGCGCGTGGTAGCGGACCCCGTCCTGCTGCTTGAACGAATCATCGTGCTCCTCGTCGACGACGACCAGCGCAAGCTGCGGCATCGGGGTAAACATGGCAAGCCGCGTTCCGAGCACGATTCGCGCGGCGCCGCTCGCCGCGGCATCCCAACTCGCGCGGCGCGTGCCGGAGGCGAGGCCGCTGTGCAGCGTCACCGCCCGTGTCCCGGGCAGTGCGGCTCGCACGCGCGACTCGAACTGCGGCGTCAGGTTGATCTCCGGCATCAGGATCAGTACCTGGCCGCCGCGTTCCACCGCGTCCTGGGCCGCCGCGAGGTAGACCTCGGTCTTGCCGCTGCCGGTGACCCCGTGCAGCATGAAGACGGCGGAGGTTCCGCGCGCGTCGAGTATCGCCTGCGCTGCCGCGCGCTGCGCCGGGTTCAGCGCGTGCGACGCATGGGCGACGGGCGGGATATCGGCGATGCCGGCGCCGGCACTCGGGCGCGAACGAGCCTTGCTCGACGGCGGCACCGTGAGCTCGAGCGCGAGACCCGGCGCTGCCTGGTAGTAGCGACCGACGAACTCGGCGAGGTCCAGGATCTCGTCGGCGATCGGCGGGATCGCGACGACCTCGTCGATCGGCTGCACCCGCTGCCCGGCCTCGGACGCCAAGTCGATCCCGACCACGACGCCGACGCTGCTGCGGTTCGCGAGGCGCACACGCACGACCGAGCCGCGGCGTACGTCGAGTCCCTCGGGTATCCAGTAGTCGAACGCGTGGGGGACCGCGACCGGCAGCGCAACTCGGGCGATTCCCATGCCATTCCGGCGCTGATCAGGCCGCGGTTTCCGAGGCCCGTGGCGCCACCGCGCGCCAGTTGAGGCCTGGCCTAAGCTTACTCACGCAACCCCTTAATTTAGGACGGATCTTCGAAAAGCGGCCTGCAAATGCTGTGGATAACTTTGTGCGTAAGTCGTTGCGCTGCGACCGACGGTGGGGCGCGCAGCCATGGCGTGAATGTTGCATTATCTGGATGGCCTACAAATTGCCGCCTGTTTTCAGCGGGTTATCCCTTACGCTTCGCGCAAAATTCGTCACCCGACCGTTTGTAGGACGCCCGGCCCAGATTTGTGCATAACTGGCGATGCAATTTCGAGATCGCGGGGTTTGTCAAGCCCCGTGAACGCGAGGCCCGGCGCGGCTTCCGGCCGATTCTCCCGGGACGATAGCGCGTGCAGCCGCCCCAGACGTGGCGCTGCGCGAGATGGCATGCACGGCGGCGACCAGCGCTGCGACATTCTCCGGAGGGGTCGCGGGAACGATGCCATGCCCCAGGTTGAACACGTAGCCCGGCTCCGGTCCGGCCGCGCGGAGCAGGTCCACCACCGCCGCCTCGACGCTGCGCGGGTCCGTCAGCAAGGCCAGCGGGTCGAGATTCCCCTGGATGGCGATCCTTGCGCCATGTCGCCGACGCGCGTCGCCCAGGTCGGCCGTCCAATCGAGGCCCATGCAGCTGGCCCCCGATTCCGCGATCGACGCCAGCGAACCCGCGCGCCCTTTGGTGAACAGGATCGTCGGAACCCCGGCAGGCAATCGGCGCAGCACCGAGCGCATCGGCTCGAGCGAAAAGCGCTGATACGCGGCCTCGGAGAGCAATCCACCCCAGGTGTCGAAGAGCATCAACGCATCCGCGCCCGCGCGCAGCTGCTCGACCAGGTAGCCCGCCACCGCGTCGGCATTGACGGCGACGATGCGGTCGATCAGGTCCGGTCGCGCGAATGCCATCTTTCGAACCGTCGCGAAGTCGTCGCTGGCCCCGCCTTCGATCATGTAGCAGGCGAGCGTGAACGGGCTGCCGGCGAAGCCGATCAGCGGCACGCGCCCGGCCAGGGCCCGCTTGATCTGCCCGACCGCATCGAATACGTAGGAGAGCCTCGCGAGGTCGGGGGCCTCGAGCGCGCCGACCGACGCCTCGTCGGCGACGGCGCGGGCGAACCGCGGGCCTTCGCCCTCGGCGAACGACAGCCCCAGCCCCATCGCGTCGGGGATGGTCAGGATGTCCGAGAAGAGGATCGCCGCATCGAGCGGAAAGCGGGCGAGGGGTTGCAGCGTCACTTCGGTCGCGAGCGACGGCGTCGTCGCGAGCGCCATGAAGCTTCCGGCCCGCGCGCGCAGCGCTGCGTACTCGGGGAGGTAGCGACCCGCCTGGCGCATCAGCCACACCGGACCGTGGTCGACGGGTTCGCGCCGAAGCGCACGCAGCAGCGTGTCGTTCTCTAGAGGCATCGGCTACGCGTCGACCAGCGGGCGGCCGCTGATCCGCTCCAGGATGGTGAGCGGCGACGACCCTGGCTCGTAGAGCGCTTCGAGCGGCAGGTGCGTCGTCTGCTCGAGCATGTACTGCCCCGATGCCGCGGCGTGCAGCACCTGGTCGGAGTAGCAGATCCATGTCGTGCCCGGCGCGAAGCGGACCTCGCGCTGCGGGGAGGCGCGCTGGTAGCCAAGATCGCGCTTGGCGCAGTCGTGCAGCCCCAGCATCATGTGGTCGTATTCGCTGCGCCGCCCCCGCGTGACGTGCAGCGCGGACAGGCACGCCGCCTCGCCCGGGATCATCGGGCGCACCCGCGGCAGCAGGCGCCGCGCCATCGCCTCGAAAGGCTCGCCGACGCGCCAGACGCGGTCCTCGCCGCGCGGATTGACGTTGGAGAATACGCGCAGGATCCGCTCGCCGCGGGTCGGACGCGACGGGAAGGCGTCGACGTGCAGCCGGGTGTCGTCCTTGCGCCACGACACCGCGCGGCCGGTGGCGCCGTGCGGGCGGTAGCTCGTGCGCGCGCGCTTCAACCACGGTGCGTAACGCGGGAACAGCGCCGTGACGAGCGCACTCGCGTCGGCGGCGAAGCGCCCGATCATCCGCGCGAGCGCGGCGAGATCGTCGGCGCTGCCAACCGCTCCCCGGATCGACGCACCGTCGAGGCTGATGTTCTTGGCCTTGCCGTCGGACCAGCGGACGTCGAGAAAGCGGGTTTCATCCGGCGCGAACGCGAAAGGCAGGCGCGGCAGTACGAGCACGGCACCTGCCTCGAGCTCCCGGGCCCAGCGCTCGGTGTCCTGCGCGCGAACCTCCGGCCGCCAGCGCTCGATGTCGAGCGTGACGATCGGCGTCACCGTCGGTGCCGATGTATCCAAGCGTTGCGCAGACTCAGCGGGGGAGCTCCGATGCGCCCATCAGATGCGCATCGACCGCGTGCGCGCACTGCCGGCCTTCGCGGATCGCCCACACGACCAGCGACTGGCCGCGGCGCGTGTCGCCGGCCGCGAACACCTTGGCGACGCTGGTCCGATAGCCGTCGGTATCGGCCTTGACGTTGCTGCGCGCGTCCCGCTCGACGCCGAGCTGCTCGAGCAGGCCGGTGTCGCCCGGGCCGGTGAAGCCCATCGCGAGCAGCACCAGGTCGGCCTTCAGCGCGAACTCGGTCCCGGGCATCTCGACCATGCGCATCGCGCCGCTGCCGTCGCGCTGCCACTCGACGCGCGCGGCGACCAGCCGCTCGACGCACCCGTTCGACCC
This sequence comes from Betaproteobacteria bacterium, assembly GCA_027307095.1. Taxonomy (GTDB): domain Bacteria; phylum Pseudomonadota; class Gammaproteobacteria; order Burkholderiales; family Casimicrobiaceae; genus VBCG01. Next base: position 7,369 of record DAHUXO010000157.1, read on the forward strand.
CTCGAGACGCCTGGTCGACACCGACCAGTCGCGGTCGCAGCCTTCCTCGTGCGACGACGACGTGCGCAGCTTGATCGGCCAGTACGGCCACACCAGCGGCTTGTTCTCCGCGGCAGGGGGTTGCTGCAGCAGCTCGAACTGCGTGACCGATGCGGCGCCCTGGCGGTTCGACGTGCCGACGCAGTCGGAACCGGTGTCCCCGCCGCCGATGACGATCACGTGCTTGCCGGTCGCGATGATCTGCCCGTCGACGGCGTCACCCGCGACGAGGCGGTTCTGCTGCGGCAGGAAGTCCATCGCGAAGTGGACGCCGTCGAGCTCGCGTCCGGGCACCGGCAGGTCGCGGGGCCTCTCGGCGCCGCC
>DAHUXO010000063.1 GCA_027307095.1 Betaproteobacteria bacterium
GCGCTGGTGATGGCGGCCCTGGGCGTGGTCGCGGCGATCGCGGGCGGCGTGATCCCCGCACGCGAGGCCGCCGGCGCCGCGCCGGCCGCGGCGCTCAAGGCGGGCGACCCCGATGCCGGGTGGGGGCAGTGGCGCGCGCGCTGGCCCGGTGTCCTCCTGATTGCCCTCGGCGCACTCGCCGCGCTGCTTCCTGCGATCGGCGGACTGCCGATCGCGGGCTACGCGTCGATCGCCTTGCTACTCGTCGGCACGATCATGGTCGTGCCGCTCGTCGCGCAGGCACTGATGCGCGCCCTGCCTTCGCCGCGATCGGTTCCTGCCGCCCTGGCGTTGGCGCGGTTGCGCGCGAACCCCGGCCAGATCGCGGTCAGTGCGGCGGCGATGATCAGCAGCGTCTCGCTGATGGTGGCGATGGCGATCATGGTCACGTCGTTCCGGCAATCCTTCGACGACTGGCTCGCGGTCATGCTGCCGGCCGACCTGTACCTGCGCGCCGGCGCTGCGGACAGCGTCGTCTTCTCTGCGCGGCAACGCGACGACATCGCAGGCACGCCCGGCGTCGCGCGTGCCGAGTTCATGCGGGTGACGGCATTGCTGCTCGATCCGGCGCGACCGCGCGTCGCCCTGCTCGCTCGCGACATCGATCCGCGCGATCCCGGCGCGAGGCTCGCGATCGTCGGCACGCCGGTGCGCCCCGCGCCGGACGCGCCCCCACCGGCCTGGATCAGCGAGGCGCTGGCCGACGCGCAGGCACTCGCGCCGGGCAGCGTCGTGGCACTGCCCCTGGCCGGCCACAGCCGGCGGTTCACGGTCGCCGGGATCTGGCGCGACTACGCCCGGCAACAGGGTGCAATCGTCGTCGAGCGCAGCCGCTACGTCGGCTTGACCGGCGACGACACGGTGAACCAGGCGGCACTGTGGCTCGCGCCAGGCGCGCATGCGGCCGACGTCGTCCGGGCGCTGGCCGCACGCCTGCCTCCGGGATCCGGCGAGCTCGCAGTGACCGCCGGCGATCTGCGCCGGCGTTCGCTCGCGGTGTTCGACCGCACTTTCGCGGTCACCTACGCGCTCGAAGCGGCGGCGGTCGCGATCGGGCTGGTCGCGCTGTCGGCGGCGCTGGTCGCGCAGACGCTGGCGCGCCGCCGCGAATTCGGCGTCCTTCGCCATCTGGGCATGACGCGCGGACAGGTCTCGAGAATGCTCGCCTTCGACGGCGCGCTGACCGGTGCGCTCGGCAGCGCCGTGGGGCTGGTCCTCGGGTTCGCGATCAGCCTGGTCCTGGTGCAGGTCGTGAACCGCCAGTCGTTCCATTGGGGGATGGAGCTGCACGTGCCTTGGACCGCGCTGGGGCTGCTGTCGTCGGGACTGATCGCGGCGACCGCGCTGACGGGGCTCGCGAGCGCGCGCGGCGCGACGCGCGAGGACGCCGTGCGCGCGGTGCGCGCCGACTGGTGACCGCGCATCGTGCGTGCCGATCGTGACCCTCCGCCCGCAGCACCGTCGCCCGACGCGCTGCGCCGGCGCCTGCTCGCGCTGGGCCTGTGGCCACTCGCCGCGCCGGCGCGCGCGGTGGTCGACTATCCCGACGTGCGATCTGGAGCGACGCTCGCGTTTCCCCGCGACGATGGCGCGCATCCGCAGTTCCGCAACGAATGGTGGTATGTCACCGGCTGGCTGCGCGATGCGGCTGCGCGCGATCTGGGCTTCCAGGTCACGTTCTTCCGCAACCGTCCGGGCGTGGCTGAGGACAACCCCAGCCGCTTCGCTGCCAGGGAGCTGCTCTTCGCGCACGCCGCGATCGCAGATCCGCGGTTCGGACGCCTGCGCGCCGACCAGCGCGCCGCGCGCGAGGGCTTCGGTCTCGCCGCGGCCTCGGCGGCGAGGACCGATGTGCACATCGGCGACTGGTCGCTCGTGCAGACCGGCGATGCGTATGCAGGGGAGCGCTACGCGGCGCGTGTCCGTGGACGCGATTTCGCGTTCGACCTGTCGCTCGCCGCGAGCGCTCCGGCACTGCTCCAAGGCGACGCGGGCGTGAGCCGCAAGGGGCCCGATGCGAACGCCGCGAGCTACTACTACAGTCGCCCGCAGCTCGAGGTCTCCGGCACGATCGACCTCGCCGGTGGTGCAACGAAGGTCCGCGGCATCGCCTGGCTCGACCACGAGTGGTCGAGCAGGTACCTTGCGGCGGGCGCGATCGGCTGGGACTGGACCGGGATCAACCTCGACGACGGCGCCGCGCTAATGGCATTCCGCATCCGCGACCGCGGCGGCGGCACGCTGTGGGCGGGCGCGACCCGCCGCGATGCCGCCGGCAGCGTACGGACCTATGCGCCGCAGGAGGTCCGGTTCATGCCCCGGCGTCGCTGGCGATCGCCGCGCACGGGGATCGAATATCCGATTGCGATGCGCCTGGGCGTCGGCGACACCGAGACCGACCTCGAGCCGCTGATGCCCGACCAGGAGCTCGACGCACGGGCGAGCGTGGGCACCGTGTACTGGGAAGGCGCGGTCCGCGCCGCGATCGGTGGCCGCGACGCGGGGCGCGGCTACCTCGAGCTGACCGGCTACGGCGAACCGCTGAGGCTCTGATCAACTTCGACTCTGCGCGGTGCCGGCTTCGATCGGCGTTGGCTCGAATCCGCGACGCTCCCGACTCGCGTCAGTCGATCAGCTTTCCATCGTGATAGAAGGGGTACGGCCCTGCGAACTCGCCGACGTACGCGGTGTGGCTGATCAGCCCGCTGCCTTCGTCCCACAGATGCAGCTGATAGCCCGGCGGCTCGAGGACGAATCGCGACGGCGCATCGGCCGCGAGGTCCAGCGCGACCTGATGGGCAGGCCCGGGACACGTCGACGCGACGGTGCCGGCGAAACGCGCCTGGATCGGGCGATGAAGATGCCCGCACAGGATCCGTTCCACCTGTGGATGTCGCTGCACGATCTTCGCGAGGTCGCGGGGGTTGGCGAAGCCGATCTTGTCCATGTGACCGATGCCGGTCGCAAACGGTGGGTGGTGCATCAGGATCACCGTCGGCCTGCCGGGGGCCTCCGAGAGCCTGTGGTCGAGCCAGGCCAGCCGGTTCGCGCAGAGCTCGCCGCCGCTCTGCCCGGAAATCACCGAGTCCAGTGCCAGGAACCGCAGCGGCCCGGCGTCGACCGCGTACTGGATGAAATCGCCCATCTGGCGCAGGTATTCGTGCCCGGGAAACGACGCCCGCAGCGTGTCGCGGTCGTCGTGATTGCCCGGCAGCAGATAGACCGGCATGGTCAGCGGCCGCAGCAACTCCGCGAGATGCGCGTATTCGTCGGCACGGCCGAAATCGACGAGATCCCCGGTGATCACGACGACGTCGGGACGTTGCCTCTGGGCGAGAACCTGCGCGATGCAGCGACGCAGGTAGGCCGCGGCGTCGACGACTCCGTAGGACAGCGCCCCCGGGACCTTGATGTGGAGATCGGAGATCTGGCAGATCAGCATCGGGCCTCCGCGCGGCTCATCGCCTTAGGGTCATGATCCCGCCTGGATCGACGCGGACGCCGACCCGATCGCCTTCGCGGAACGCCCGGCGCTCCCCGGTCTCGACGACGACGCTCTGGACGTCGTCGAGCTCGACGATGATGCGCGTGGCGTTCCCGAGGAAGAACACCGCAGCGATCCGCCCGGCGAGATCGCCCTGCCCCGGCGCAACGATCTGCCCGTCCTGGGGCCGGAACATCGCATGGTCGGCGCCGTGTCCGTCGGCCGGCAGCGGGAGCGACCCGCCGGCGACCCGCAGGACGCCGTCGTGGCACTGCCCGGGCAGGCGGTTCATCGTCCCGATGAAATCGGCGACGAATTCGGTGGCGGGGCGGTAGTAGATGTCCTGCGGCGTCCCGATCTGCGCGATGCGTCCGTGGGACATCACCGCGATCCGATCCCCGAGCGCCATCGCCTCGGCCTGATCGTGCGTGACATAGACCGCCGTCATTCCGAGCGTTCTCAGCAGCCGGTCGATGTCGATGCGCAGGCTCTCGCGCAGCTTCGCATCCAGCGCGGTCAGGGGCTCGTCGAGCAGCAGGACGCGCGGGCGGACGGCGAGCGCCCGGGCGAGCGCCACGCGCTGGCGCTGCCCGCCGGACAGCTGATCGACGCGGCGCTCGCCCATTCCGGACAGATGCATCATGTCGAGCAGGCGCAGGACCTCGCGCGAGCGTGCGGCGGCTTCCACGCGCCTCACCTTCAGCCCGTATCCGATGTTCCCGGCGACGCTCATGTTGGGGAACAGGGCGTAGCTCTGGAACACCATGCCGACGTTGCGCCGCTCGATGGGCAGCGCGGTGACGTCCTCCGCGCCGAACCAGACGCGCCCGCCCGCGTCCGGCTGCTCGAGGCCGGCGATGATGCGCAGCGTCGTGGTCTTGCCGCATCCGGACGGGCCGAGCAGGACGACCGTCTCGCCGGCGGCGATCTCCAGGTCGATGGGCTCGAGCGCCTGCGTACCGTCGTCGAAGGTCTTGCCGCAGGCGTCGAGCCGGACCCCGCTCGCAAGGTTCGTCATGTCGCTGCCTTTCCGGGATTGCGCTCGGCCGACAGCCATTGCATCGCGATCAGCAGCGGCACGATCATGATGAAGAACACGATCGTGTAGGCCGAGCCGATCTCGAGGCGCATCGACGCGTAGCTGTCGGCCAGGCCGACGGGGATGGTCTTGGTCAGCGGGGTGTGCAGCATCCAGGTGATGTTGAACTCCCCGATCGACAGCGTCACCACCATCAACGCCCCGGCAAGGATGCCGGCCCGGGCGTTCGGGATGATGACGCCGAAGAACCGCTGCAGGAATCCGGCGCCCAGGCTGGCCGCGGCGTCCTCGAGCGTCCGGAGGTCGATCGCGGACATGACCGCGACGACCGACCTGACCATGAACGGAAGCGTGAACAGCACGTGCCCGACGAGGATGAACGTCCAGCTCGCGCGAAACGCGCGCCACTCGCCGTAGAAGAGGATCAGCGCGAGGGCGGTGGCAAGCCCGGGGACCGCGACCGGGAGCACCAGCAGCTCCTCGAACAGCCGCGTCCAGCGATTCGCGGCACGCGCCAGGACGTAGGCGATCGGAACGCCCAGCACGAGCGTCACGGCAAGACAGGCGATCGCGATCTTCATCGACAGGAAGATCGAGTCCCGGTACAGCGACCACACCTCCCCGACCCAGCGCAGCGTCAGTCCGCTCTTCACGCCGATGAAGAAGTTCACCGAAACCCCGGCAAGCACGGAAAGGACGACGGGGACGATGAGGAACGCGCATACCAGCATCGTGAACGAGAGCTGGGCGACGAAACGCGGCCCGCGGCGAGCGCTCACGCGAGCCCCCCGGCGTTCGGGTTCACGCCGCCGCCGCGACGGTCGATCCCGCGAGGCTGCGCGCGAACGCGAGCGCGGCCCAGGTGATCAGGCCGAGTACCAGGGACAGCGCCGCCGCCAGCGAAAAGTTCGCGTAATTCGTGAACTCGGTGTAGATCGTGATCGGCAGCACGTTGATATTCGTGGCCAGCGTGAACGCGGTGCCGAATGCGCCCATGCTGGTCGCGAAGCAGATCGCACCCGACGCGATCAGCGCCGGCCGCAGGCCGGGAATCACGACGTCGCGCACGACCTGCCAAGGCGTGGCGCCGAGTGACCGCGCCGCCTCCTCGAGCGCAGGATCGAGCTTGCCGACCGCGGCCATCACGGTCAGGATCACGCGCGGGATCGAAAAGTACAGGTAACCGACGAACAGCCCGGCCATCGAATAGGCGAACACCACCGGATATCCGAACAGCGCATCGGTCACGTTCCCGATGAGACCCTGGCGTCCCGCGAGCATGATGACCATGAAGCCGACGACAACGCCCGGGAACGCCAGCGGGAACGTCAGCATCGCAACCAGGACGCCCCTTCCCGGAAACGCGTTGCGCTGGAGGAACAGCCCCGCGATGGCGGACACGACCAGCGTCGCGACCGTCACCGCGAACGACACCGCCACGGTCGCGACCAGGCTCGCGAAGTAGTTGCTGTCGGTGACGACCGCGGCGTAGGCCGCGATTCCTCGCGGACCGCTCGCGCCGACCTGCACCAGCCGCGCCATCGGCAGCAGCCAGAAGGCCGCGAAGACGACGACCGCAGGCAGCGCGAGTAGCAGCAGCCGGGTGTTACCGCGATGCATCGGGGTTCGGCGGCCGTGGAGCGCGCTACTGAACCTCCTTCAGGTAGCGCTCGGTGAACGCTTTCTGCACCGCCGCCATTTTCGCGAAATCGACCGCCTTGGCGCGCGCGTAATCGGACGCCGGCAGGAATTTCGACGCGGCCTCCTTGGTCATCGCGCTCGCGCGCACCGGCCTCAGGTAGGCGTTGGCCCATATGGCCTGGCCCGCGTCCGACAGCGTGAAGTCGAGCACCTTTTTGGCATTCGCCGCGTCGGGGCCGTTCTTGACCAGCGCCATCACATACGGCACGACGACCGATCCCTCGGTGGGGATCACGAATGCGATATTCGCCTTGTCCTTGTACTTGCCGCGATAGGCGTTGAAGTCGAAATCGAGCAGGATCGGGATCTCACCGGAGAGCACGCGGGCGTAGGACGTCTGCTTGGGAACGATCGGATCGTTCTTCTTGAGCTGCTTGAAATAGTCGATCGCCGGCGTGAAATTGTCGAGCGTTCCGCCGAAAGCGTTGTTGACGGCGACCGCGCCGACGTAACCGACGAAAGCGCTGGCCGGGTCGAGGTAGCCGATCATGCCTTTGTACTCGGGCTTCAGCAGGTCCTTCCACGACTTCGGGACGGGCTTGCCGCGCAGCGCGTCGACGTTGACCATGAAGCCCAGCGTCCCGGAGTGGATGGTGAACCAGTAGCCATTGGGATCCTTGAGACCCGCCGGGATGTCGTTCCAGTGCGCCGGCTTGTACGGCGCGACGACACCATCCTCCTTCGCCTGGATGCCGAAAGTGACGCCGAGGTAGGTGACGTCGGCGACCGGGCTGGCCTTCTCGGCGACGAGCTGGGCGAGCGCCTGGCCGGAGTTCTTGTTGTCCTGCGGGACGGTGATTCCGAGCTTTTCCTTGATGGCCTTGAGCTCGGTTCCCCAGTCCGCCCACTCGGGCGGGCAGTTGTAGCAGATCACGGTCTGGGCGTGCGCGGTGATCGACAGCGATGTCGCGGCGCAAAACAGCATTGCGGCAAACCTTGCCAGGTTCCGGGTGCGCATCAGTTCCTCCTGTTGGGTCTTCGAACGGCGTGCGACGTGGGGCGGGGTGCGAAGCGCATCGCGGTTTCACCGATGCGCAACGAGTGATCGAGAACTACGCTGCGGCCCGGGACATCGCCACGCAGCCGCGCGAGCAACGTGTCCACGGCCGATCCGCCGATGTCCCGGCTCGGCTGCACGACGGTGGCGAGTGCCGGGTAGAGCAGCGTCCCGAGATCCACTCCGTCGAAGCCGACGACCGACATGTCGTCGGGCACCTGCAGTCCGAGGCGGAGCAGGCCGCTGACGACGCTGATCGCCAGCAGGTCGTTCGAGCAGAACAGTGCGGAAGCAGGGTCGCGACCGCGCAGGCATTGCGCCAGGGCCCCGCTCGCGACCGCGGTGTGCAGCGGCACCTCGACGGGAAGCTGCGGCACGAGCCCGGCGGCGCGCATCGCGTCCCGGTAACCTTGGTAGCGCAACTGGGCGCGATCGGATTCCCTGAAATCCCCGGTCACCATCCTGATCGATCGATGCCCGATCGAGATGAGATGTCCGACCGCGTCCCTTGCGGCGATGCGGTTGTCGACCGACACCGTCTGTCGCTGCGGACACCGGGACTGGTTGTACACCAGCACATACGGCACCTTCTCCTGATCGAGCATGTCCAGGACCGGACTTTCCGCTGCGTTCGCGACGGTGAGGATGAGGCCGTCGACTCGATGTCGCAGCAACTCCTCGGTCACCGCGAGCTCGTCTTCCACCCGGTACTCGGTCGTCGTGAGCATGACCGAGTAGTGTTGCAGCCGTGTGGCGCGCTCGATGCCCTGGAAGCAGTCGGCGAACACCGTGTTGGCCAGCGTAGGCAACACGACGCCCAGTGTCCGCGTGGTCCGGGCCCGCAGGTTCCGGCCGACGAGATTGGGCCGGAAATTGAGATCCGCCGCGGCCTCCCGCACTCGCCTCACCGTCGAGTCGCGCACCAGCGCCGGCTGGTTCAGCGCACGCGACACCGTGGCGAGCGACACGCGCGCACGAAGCGCGACGTCGCTGAGCGTGACCCGATCCATCCGCCGGCGCCTCCGTTCGCCCGATGAAAACGTTTTCAGAATGGTACCGCAACTGCGGGCACGCCGGAAACAGTCCGGGGTCCGGGGCTTTGGAACGGCTGGGAAACGACGCAAGGCGCTAGCGCCGCTGCGCCGCAAACACGCCCGGAATGTCCTTTGCGAGCCGCAATGCGCGCTGCAACTGGGCGACGCTTTCGACCTCGAGCGTGAACGCCATCCGCGCCTGGTGGTGCCGGGTCATGGTGTTGACGGCGATGACGTTGATCTTCTCGCGCGTCAGGAGCTCCGACAGGTCGCGCAGCAGGCCCTGCCGGTCGCTCGCTTCGATCAGGATGTCGACCGGGAAGACCTCCTCGCGCGGTGCGCCCCAGTCGGCGTCGATCAGGCGCTCGGGCTCGCGCGCGCGTATCCGCGCGACGTTCAGGCAGCCGGCGCGATGGATTGTGATGCCCTTGCCGCGGGTCACGAAGCCGACGATCGGGTCGGGCGGTGCGGGCTTGCAGCAGCGCGCGAGGCCGGTCATCAGCCGGTCGACGCCGACGACGAGGATGCCCTGGCCCGCGCCGGTCGCGCGGCTCCTCCGCGTTACGACGTCGGGCGGGGCCTCTGCCGCCGGCACGGCCGCGGCAGGCTGCGCCACCGCAAAGATCGCGGTCTGCACATCCTTGCTGCCGATGTCGTCGCGCGCGAACGCGGCGAAGAAGTCGTCGGCTTTCGGAAACCCGGCCTTGGCGGCCACTGCGTCGAGCTTGAGCGCCGTCTGTCCGAGGCGCGCGAGCTCGCGCTCGACCATGGCGCGTCCCTGCGCCATCGTCTCGTCGTGCTGCTGCGCCTTGAACCATTGCCGCAGCTTGGCCCGCGCGCGGTGGCTGTGGACATAACCGAGATCGGGAT
>DAHUXO010000167.1 GCA_027307095.1 Betaproteobacteria bacterium
GCGCGCGACGTCGGAGTAGCCGTCGCCGAAGATCGCGCTGACGGGCGCATAGATGCCGGCGGCACAGGTCAACAGGACCACGCGCAGCCAGCCGTCGTCCGGTTGGGCCACGCAGCGGGCGCGGATCCAGGCGGCCGCCGCCGCCGCCAACGCGGCCGCGAGCAAGCCCAGGACCAGGAGGTGGAGATCGAGGGACATGCGCTCGCCTGCGCTCGCGAGCGACAGGCGGAGCCACGTGGGGGCCTGCGACAGATCGCCGAACGCGACACCCGCGATCATGCCGAGATGGTGCTGCCACCAGGGCTCGGTGAGCGCAAGGCCGCGAACCAGGATTCGTCCCGGCAGTGCCGGATCGTCCCGGACCAGGCGCAGGAATTCGAGCCTGCCGAGCGAGTCGACCTCGGGGCATTCGCGCTGCGGGTCCGCACCCATGCCGACGAACCAGTCGGAGCCGATCGCGGCCCGGCATTCGGACGGAAGGCCGAGGCGTTGCAGCGCCTTCGCTTCGTCGTGCACCGCGGGCAGTGCCGCTCCCAGGTAGAAATCGTGATTGTTCGCAGCATGGATCCCGGGCAACTGCGCGAGCGCCGCCGCCTGCAGCGTCCACGTCACGACGACCACGGCCGCGGCGGCAACCCACGCGCGCCGCGCAGGCCCCCACCAGTACGGCAACAGGATCAGCAACGGGATCGCCGCGAATGGCGCGTACTGCTGGCGGGAGCCGGCGAGTCCCGCCAGCGCGACGATCAGTGCGAACGCCGTCGGCCAGCGCGGGCGCGCAATCGTTGCGAGAGCCAGCAGGCCGGCGACCGCGTAGGCGAAGAACAGCGCCCCGAACTCGGTGTAGAGCGTGTTCATCCACAACGCATCTGCCGGATCGGCCAGCACGACGGCAAATACCGCGGCATGCGCAAGCCGTGCCCACGGCCGCGCCCGCTCGGCGTGGCAGAACGCGAGCATCAGGGCGAGCAATGCGGATGCCTGCAGCGCACCGACTGCCTGCAGGGGGAAATCCGTGGTCTCGACGAAACCTGCCCAGCGCGCCGCACCAACGGCAAGCCTGGCCATCTCGACAAAGGCAATGCCGCTCGATGGATAGCAGGGTCCGCCCGCGACGTGCTCGGCGACGTAACGCGGCAGCGGCGCCGACTGGTGCGCCGCGTAGCGCTCCGGCGGCGGCAACGCCGGCCACAGGTCGACGCAGGCGGAAGTGCGCGCCATGTCGTACTGGTTGGCATAGCCCAGCATCGGCGTGTGCAGCACCAGTGCGAACAGCCGAAACGTGCCGACCAGCACGAGCGACAGGCACGCCAACTCGACGGCGCGACGACGCGGCAGCGCGGAAGTCATCCGGAACCCACCGGCGGAGTCGGCACTGCGGCGTGCCGGGTCGGGCGAATGCTACAGCCGGTATGCGGCCTTGGCCAGGTCCCGCGCCAGCAGCGGTGCCAGCTCGAAAGCTTCATCCTCGCCGAAGCGGTGCTCGACGACGCAGGTCGCAAGGAACCGGCAGGCGACGCGGCGCCAGACGTCGTGGCGCGCTGGAATCGAAAGGAATGCCCGGGTGTCGTCGTTGAAACCGACGGTGTTGTAGAAACCGGCCGTCTCGATCGCCTGCTCGAGGAAGCGCAGCATGCCCTGGTAGCTGTCGTGGAACCACCACGGCGGGCCGAGCCGCAGCGCCGGGTAATGGCCCGCGAGCGGTGCGAGCTCGCGCGCATAGGTCGTCTCGTCGAGGGTGAACAGGATCAGGGTGAAATCGCGCTCGTTGCCGTAGCGGTCGAGCAGCGGCTTCAATGCGCCGACGTAGTCGGTGCGCATCGGGATGTCGGCGCCCTTGTCGCGACCGAAACGCGCGAGCACCCGCGGGTTGTGGTTGCGGAAGCTGCCCGGGTGGATCTGCATCACTAGGCCGTCGTCGAGGCTCATCCGCGCCATCTCGGTCAGCATCTGGGCGCGGAACGATTCGGCCTCGTCCGCGGAGATCGTCTGCTGCAGCGCGCGATCGAGCAGGCGCTGGCACTCGGCCGGATCCAGGTCGAGGGTGCGTGCCGTGGGGTGGCCGTGATCGGTGGAGGTCGCGCCCATCGAGCGGAAGAACGCGCGTCGCGCGCGGTGGGCCGCCAGGTAGCCGTTCCAGGCGGCCGTGTTCTCCCCGGTCAGCTCACCCAGCTGCGCCACGCTGTCCGCGAATCCTTCGAACTTCGGGTCGACGACCGGATCGGGGCGATAGGCGGTCACGACCCGGCCCTTCCAGCCGCTGGCGCGAATCTTCCGGTGGTGGGACAGCGGGTCGAGCGGAGACTCGGTCGTCGCGATCACCTCGATGTTGAAGCGCTCGAACAGCGCACGGGGCCGGAACGAAGGCTCCCGCAGGCAGGCGTCGATGCGATCGAAATACCGGTCGGCGCTTTCCGGGGTCAAGCGCTCGTCGATGCCGAAGACCGTGTGGAAAGCATGGTCGAGCCACAGCCGCGTCGGCGTGCCGCGGAACAGGTGGTAGCGAGCCGCGAAGGTCCGCCAGATGGCGCGCGCATCGCAGGGCCGCGCTCCTGGCGCGGGGGCGCCACTGCGCAGCGGGACGCCCAGGTCCTCGAGCGGCACACACTGGCTATAGAGCATCCTGAACACGTAATGGTCCGGGACGATGAGCAGCGCGGAAGGATCCGGAAACGGCGCATCGTCGGCGAACCACTGCGGATCGGTATGCCCGTGAGGGCTGACGATCGGCAGGTCGCGGACGGTGGCGTAGAGCGACCGCGCAAGGCTGCGCGTCGCCGGATCGGACGGAAACAGTCGGTCGGGGTGGAGGTCGAGGGGAATCATCGGCGGGGCTCGTGATCGGAAGGGATGCGGCGTCCGGGTGCGCGACGGGGAGATCGGTTGCGTAGCGGCGCTCGATCACGCGCGCACGGCGCGGGCCACCGTCGCCGCGGCCCCGTCGGAAAACAACCCGCCGAGCCAGCGGATGACGGGCCCGGTGAATCGCGCATCGTCCGGCAGGTCGTCGCCGAAGATCGGGGACAGCGCAAGCAGCCCTCGCGCGTACGCGACCGGATCCTTGCCCGACCCGGCGGCGATCGAGGCGAAGCGCGATGCCAGCGGATCCGAGACGCGGATGGGCTGCCCGTGCTCGTCGTCGCCGCGCACGTAGCGCATCCAGCCGGCGACAGCCAATGCGGCGAGCTCGACCGGTCGGCCGGCGGCGAGGTTGGCACGCACCGTCGCGAGGATGCGCTGCGGCAGCTTCTGCGAGCCGTCCATCGCGATCTGCGCAGTGCGGTGTGGCAACGCCGGATTCGCGAACCGCCGCAGCAGCGCCTCGCGATACGCGGGCAGGTCGACACCGGCAGGAATCTCGAGCGTCGGAGAAACCTCGACCTCGGTGTACCGGCGCATCAGTGCGATGAAATCGGGCTGCGCCGCGACCTGGTAGATGAAATCGTGGCCCGCGAGGAATCCGAGATATGCGAAGGCCGAATGGCTCGCGTTCAGGAGGCGCAGCTTCATCGACTCGAACGGGGCCACGTCGTGGGTGAACGTCGCGCCCGCCAGCTCCCACGCCGGCCGCTCGGTGGCGAAAGCGTCCTCGATCACCCATTGAATGAACGGCTCGTGGACGACAGGCGCCCGGTCCTCGAGTCCGAGCGCCGCGTCGTTCTGCGCGATGTCCTCGGCGGTCGTCGCCGGCACGATGCGATCGACCATCGTCGACGGGAACGCGATCTTGCGTGCGATCCAGTCGGCGAGCGCAGGATCGCGGGCGCGCGCGAACACGTCGACCAGCCCTCGCAGCAGCGCGCCGTTGTGCGGCAGGTTGTCGCAGCATACGACCGTCACCGGCGCGCCGTGCGTGGCGCGGCACGCCGCCAGCGCCCAGGTCAGCAGGCCCACGACGCTGCGCGACGCGTCGGGCTGCGCGAGATCGTGGACGATGTCCGGATGCGCGAGATCGAGCTTCCCGGTCGCCGGTTCGTGGCAATAGCCTTTTTCGGTCACGGTCAGCGTGATGATCCGCGTCTCGCGCGCCGCGAGCCGGCGATGCACGTCGTGGCGTTGATCGCCCAGGAACAGGACTTCGCGCACGCTGCCGACGACGCGCCGGCGCACGCCTGCCGGGCTCACTTCGACCGACGTGTACAGGCAGTCCTGGGGCACCATCCGGTCGCGGACGTCGGCCGAGCGCAGGCTGACTCCGCAGATGCCCCATGCACCTCCCGCGCGCGCGAGCGCGTCGTCGGTGTAGAGCGCCTGGTGGGCGCGATGGAATGCCCCGATGCCGAGGTGGACGATGCCGACAGGAAGCCGCTCGGGCGCATACCCGGGCCGGGCGACGCTTGCGGCTGCGCCGGGGAGCGTTGCGAACGAGAGTCGCGGAGCGTTCACGAGGGGACTCGTCGAGTGGTCAATCCGAAGCAGTGCATCGCGCTCACGCCACGGCCTCCTTGGGTCGGGATGCTGAATCGTCGCGCCACGTTTCGGCCATCCTCCGCGATTCGCCCTGGCTCGAATCCCCACGCGTGGGGCCCCTCCTCGCCGCTCACGCGACTGCCCGCGGATGTTCCTTGACGCGGCTCACGAGCTGGGTCGGGTTGACGAAGCGCAGCGCGATCAGCAGCCACACCAGCGTCACCACCATGTAGATCATTGCCATCGCATCGATCGACTGCGGCGCGCGCACGCCGGCGGCGAACACTGCGTAGTAGAGCGCGACCACCAGGGTCTGCGAATCGGGGCCTGCCGTCAGGAACGTGAGCTCGAACAGCGCGATCGTGCGCACCAGCACCAGCAACGACGCGGCGAGGATTCCCGGCGCGAGCAGCGGGACGAGGATCGACGTGAACATCCGGGCGGTGCCGGCGCCGAACACCCGCGCCGCCGACTCGAGGTTCGGGTCGATCTGCTCGATGAACGGCGTCATGACGAGGATCACGAACGGCGCCGCGGGAATCAGGTTGGCGAGGATCACACCCCAGATCGTGCCCGCGAGCTGCGCCTTGTAGAGCACGGTCGCGAGCGGTATGCCGTAGGTCATCGGCGGCACCATCAGCGGCAGCAGGAACAGCAGCATCAGCGCGCGCTTCCCCGGAAAATCGCGGCGCGCCAGGGCATAGGCGGCGGGCACGCCGATCAGCAGCGACAGCAGGACGACCGCCAGCACGACCTCCATCGTCACCCACAGGATGTCGGAGAGCTGGTAGTCCTTCCACGCCTGGAGGTACCAGTTCAAAGTCCACCCGTCCGGCAACCAGGTGCCGAGCCACCGGTGCGCGAGCGAATTGGTCGCGACGGTGGCGATCAGCATCGCCACGTTGACGACGAATACCGCCATCGTGCCCCACAGCAGGCCGCTCCACGCGCGGTCGAGCCAGGACTTCGCGCCGCTCATCCCTTGCCCCCCACGACCGGCCCGCGATAGAACAGGCCGCGAAGGCCCAGCACGATCGCCACGATGATCAACTGGACGAATCCCATGATCATCGCGATCGCCGAGGCCAGCGAATAGTCGTACTGCTCGAACGCCGCCTCGTAGGCGGCCAGCGAGATCACGCGCGTCGGTCCCGCCGGCGCGCCCAGCAGCACCGCCGAAGGGAACACCGAGTACGCCTGCACGAAAGCCAGGCAGAAGCACATCGCGAGCCCGGGCGCGAGCAGCGGCAGGTAGATGTGGCGGAACTGCGCGGTGGGACTCGCTCCGAGGGTCGACGCCGCGCGGGCCAGCACCGGGTCGATGCCGGTGATGTACGACAGGATCAGCAGGAACGCGAACGGGAAGCCCGAGATCACCAGCGAGATCAGCACCCCCCAGTAGTTGTGCGTCAGCCGGATCGGCCCCTCGTAGAACGGCAGGAGCTCCAGTACGTGCGCGAGCCAGCCTTTCGGCCCGAAATAGGTCAGCATCCCGTCGGCGATCAGCACGGTGCCCAGCGTGATCGGGACGACCAGGACGGTGGTGATCAGCCGCTGGTAGCGGCTCTTGACGCGCATGCGGAATGCGATCGGGAGGGCGATGCCGACATTGATCAGCGTCGCCGGCAGCGCGAGCCTCAGCGTCGTCCAGATCGTCGGCCACAGGTTGTCGGCCGTGAAGAACTTGTGGTAGTTCGCGAGCCAACCACCTTTGGCCGGCTCGAACGACAGCCACAGCCCGTAGAGGAACGGATAGATGAACAGCGCGACCATGAACAGCGTCGCCGGCGCAGCGAGCAGCAGGGTGCGGTCGAACGGCGCGCGGGCGAGCGGGGAGGTCCGCGTGTTCATGCGCCGTCCCGGCTGGTCGGGGGCATCATGCCGGCGTCGGGGCGTAGACGAGCGCCCGCTCCGCGGGCACGTGGATCGAGAGCGCATCGCCGGGCGCCGCCGATTGCGCCGTTCGCAGGAACAGCCGAGCGCCGGTCGCCGTCACGACGCCGACGAGGGAGTCGCGGCCCCCGTACTCGACGGTCTCGACGCGCACGGCGAGCGTGTTCCGGCCTTCCGGCCCGTCACCGACGACGATCTCCTCCGGACGCATCGCGACCATCGCCAGCTTGCCGGGCAATGCCTGCATCGGCGTTCCGGTCAGGCGGACGTCGCGGTCGCGCAGCGCGATGCGATCACCGGTCGTGGCTTCGACGTCCATCTCGATGACGTTGCGGTAGCCCATGAAGCGCGCGACGTGCAGGTTCGCCGGTTGCGCGTAGATCTGCTGCGGCCGGTCGATCTGCTGGACGACGCCGTCCTTCATCACGACGATCCGGTCGGCCAGCGACAGGGCCTCGTCCTGGTCGTGCGTCACGTAGATCGTCGCTCGGCCTAGCTCGTGATGGATGCGCCGGATCTCGGCCCTTGTCTCGATGCGCAGCTTGGCATCCAGGTTCGACAGCGGCTCGTCCATCAGCACCAGGGGCGGCTCGATGACGATCGCGCGGGCGATCGCCACCCGCTGCTGCTGCCCGCCCGACAGCTGACCTGGCAGCTTGTGCTCCTGACCGGTGAGCTGGACGAGCTTAAGCGCATTGGCGACCCGCGTCGCGGTTTCCGCCGTGGAAACGCCGCGCATCCGCAGTCCGAAGCCGATGTTGCGCTCGACGCTCATGTGCGGGAACAGCGCGTAGTTCTGGAACACCATTCCGAAGCCGCGACTCTCGGGAGGCAGGGTGTCGATGCGCAGGTCGTCGAGCCGGATCGTGCCGCCGGACAGCGGCAACAGTCCGGCGATGCAGTTCAGCGCCGTAGACTTGCCGCAACCGGAGGGGCCGAGCAGCGCGATGAACTCCCCGCGCTTGATCGTGATCGTCAGCTCGTCGAGCGCGTTGAATGCCTGTCCGCCGGCGCCAGCGAAACGCCGCGTGACGCGATCGAGGCGGAGTTCGGAGAAATCCTGATTCATTTTCGGCTCGTGACGATCGGCGGCGGCGCGCCGCCGCTTCCGCAGCCGCGCCCGGCCGATCCGGGTCAGTGCAGCGGATCGCCTTCGATGGCGGCGATCCGGTGCGGCGGATTCAGGTGTCGCGCACGGCCTGCGTCCTGCGGCCGTGCGCGATCGTCTGCCTTACTTGGTCTTCTTCGCGCCGACCTTCTGGTCCCACAGCGCGAATGCCTTCACCTGCGCGTCGGGAGGAAGCGACTGCGTATGCGGAAACTCCTTCAGCCAGCCGTCGTACTCCGGACGCCCGTATTCCTTGATCGATTCCTGGCTCTTCTTCGGCGCCATGGCGATCGTCACGCCCTTGACCGCGGGGCCCGGGTAGAAATAGCCCTCGTCGTAGGTGTAGGCCTGCGCGTGCGGGGTCAGCAGGTAAGCCATCAGGTCGAGGACCACTGCGACCTTGTCGGGCGGCACGCCCTTCGGGATGACCATGTAATGCGCGTCGTTGACCCAGGTCATGCCCTTGAATGGCGCGACCTTGAAGCTCTTCGGCACGATGCCCAGCGCGCGCGGGTTCAGGTCCCAGCCGGTCACCGTCGGCGTCATGTCGCGCGAGCCTTCGCCGAGTTCCTTCATCACCGCGCCCGTTCCCGACGGGTAGTACTCGATGCAGGAATTGAGCTCCTGCAGGTACGCCCAGGTCTTGTCCCAGCCGTTGACCGGATCCTTCGGATCCTTGTCGCCCAGCAGGTAAGGCAGGCCCATCAGGAACGTGCGGCCCGGACCCGAGTTCGCCGGCCGGGCGTAGATCAGCCGGTTCGGGTGCGCCTTGCACCAGGCGAGCAGTTCCTGCGGCGTCGTCGGGACATCCTTCACCGTGGCCGGGTTGTATTCGATCAGCGGCCCCGCCGGCATGAACGTCACCTCGATGCCGTAATCGCCGGCGAGCTCCTGCATCTTCGCCGCTGCCGGCTGGTAGTTCGCGATCAGGTTGGGGAACTTCGACGCGTCGGCGGGCAGGATCTTCATCAGCACGCCCTGCTCGATGCCGGCGGCGAGGAAGTCGGTGCCCGTCAGCACCATGTCGATGTCGCTGCGCCCGGCCGCCTGCATCGCCTTCAGCTTGCCCGGCAGCTCGGGCGCCGGGGCCTTGGTGAAGTTGAATTTCGACACCAGGTTCGGATGCGCCTTCTGGTAGGCCTCGATGGCGTCCTGCGTCAGCGCGAGATTGCCGGCGACGTCGACGATGCTGATCGTCACCGGGCTCTTCGGCAGTGCGGGAACCTGCGCCATCGCGGCGGTCGATCCGAGCGCAAGCGCTGAAATCGCGGCGCCGGTCATCAGGCGCAGCGTCTGGCGACGAAGCGCGCGCGGGCATTGCTGGTTGTTGCTCATTGCAGTTCCTCCTTCAGTTGTCGACGATCGATCGCCGATGCGCGTCGAGGCGATCGCAGGAACGAACGTGTCCCTCGGGGGGCCACGACGAGACTCATGCCCTTGCCTTCACCTGCCGCGCAGGGCGCCGGGCTCTCGCGGCGCCCGTCGCGACGGCGGAACGTCCCGCCTCCGCGTCGACGCCGCGCTGGAACACGCGCACGACCCGCGACAGATGCCGATGCATGGCTGCGCGCGCGGCATCGGGATCGTGCGCGGCAATTGCCTTCGCGATCGCCGCATGGTCGCGGATGGTCTGAACGGCAAGCTCGCGCGTATGGAAATGCTGCTGCAGCCGGCCCCACAGTCCGGCGCGCTGGTTCCACAGGCCTTCGACGTCCAGCTCGAGGGAGCTGTTCCCGGTCGCGCGCGCCACGAGCATGTGGAAATCGCGGTCCCCGGCTTCGCGCGCATGGAAATCGTCGAGCATCGCCTCCATCCGCACGACGCTCTCGCGCAACGCATCGGCGTCCTCCGCGGTCGCGCCTTTTGCCGCCAGCGCGGCGATCTCGCCCTCGACCATCCTGCGCGCCGCGAGCAGCTCGAAGGGCCCAGGACCGCCGTCCCCCCCCGCGCGCACCGCACCTTCGGGCGGACGGGTGACGAAGATGCCGGTCCCGACGCGGACCTCCACCAACCCGTTCATTTCCAGCGAGATGATCGCCTCGCGCACCGATGCCCGGCTCACGCCCAGCGACCCCGCGAGCTCGCGCTCGGCGGGAAGGCGCGAACCGGCAGCGAATTCGCCGCTCGCGATCAACTGCGCGAGCTGATCCGCGATCTGGCGATAGAGACGCTTGGGCTCGACAGCGGTGAGGGGCAACGGTGATTCCTCCAGCGAGGCTTCGGGGAACTCGGCGCGTGCGCGATCGGGTCCGGGCGATCCTCTGCCCGATCCGGTCACGCCCGACGCGGCCGCAGTCATGGCTCCCCGGCGACGCGATGTGGACGCATCTTAGCGACGCCGATATACTGTGGTCAAGTGGTTAGACCACCGGACCTCGACCCCCGCCGTGAGCCGTCCGGCGATGCCGTCGCCGCTGTCCTCGTCCCGTTCCCCCGAGGCTTTGCGCCATGAAGATCACCGCAGCCCGCGTCATCGTCACCTGCCCCGGCCGCAATTTCGTCACCCTCAAGATCGAGACCGACGACGGGGTCACGGGCATCGGCGACGCGACGCTGAACGGCCGCGAACTGGCGGTCGCCACCTACCTCACCGAGCACGTAGTCCCTGCACTGATCGGCCGCGATCCCGGGCGCATCGAGGACACCTGGCAGTACCTCTACCGCGGCGCGTACTGGCGGCGCGGACCGGTCACGATGAGCGCGATCGCTGCCGTCGACACGGCCCTCTGGGACATCAAGGGAAAGGTCGCCGGCCTGCCGGTCTACGAGCTCCTCGGCGGCGCCAGCCGCGACGGCGTCATGGTCTACGGGCACGCGAACGGCCGCGACATCGCGGAAACGGTCGACCAGGTCGCCCGTTACATCGATATGGGCTACAAGGCGATCCGGGCGCAGTGCGGGATTCCGGGACTCGCGTCGACCTACGGCGTCGCGAAGGACAAGCTGTACTACGAGCCCGCGGACGCAGCCATCGCCACCGAGAACATCTGGTCGACGACGCGCTACCTCGACCACGTGCCCAAGCTCTTCGACGCCATCCGCGCACGCTTCGGTTTCGAGCATCACCTGCTGCACGATGTTCACCACCGGCTGACGCCGATCGAGGCGGGACGCCTCGGGCGCGCACTCGAGCCCTACCGGTTGTTCTGGATGGAGGACCCGACGCCTGCGGAGAACCAGGAATCGTTCAGGCTGATCCGCCAGCACACGGTGACTCCGATCGCGGTCGGAGAGGTGTTCAACACGATCTTCGACTGCCAGGCGCTGATCAGCGAACAGTTGATCGACTACATCCGCACGACCGTCGTCCACGCAGGAGGCATCACCCACTTGAGGCGCATCGCGCATCTTGCCGAGCTCCACCAGGTGCGCACCGGGTCGCACGGCGCGACCGACCTGTCGCCGGTGTGCATGGGCGCTGCGCTGCATTTCGACACCTGGGTGCACAACTTCGGCGTCCAGGAGTACATGCGGCACACCCCCGAGACCGACGCCGTGTTCCCGCACGCCTATTACTTCGCCGACGGCTATCTGCATCCGGGAAGCGCCCCGGGTCATGGCGTCGACATCGACGAGGCACTCGCGTCCCGCTATCCGTACAAGGCGAGCGCACTGCCGGTGAACCGCCTCGAGGATGGGACGATGTGGGACTGGTGAGGCGTTCAGCGGTCCTGTCCGTCACGCGCGGTCAGCGCCCACAGCAGCGCCAGGCATCCGGCGACCATCGCCGCGGTGCCCGCGAGCAGCAAGGTGCCCACCTGGTAGGTTCCGACCGTGTAGCGACCGCCGAGCCGCGCAATC
The DNA here is from genome assembly GCA_027307095.1 of Betaproteobacteria bacterium. GTDB lineage: Bacteria > Pseudomonadota > Gammaproteobacteria > Burkholderiales > Casimicrobiaceae > VBCG01. The sequence continues at coordinate 11,213 of DAHUXO010000167.1, forward strand.
GAACCCAGCGCGCAGATCGCAAAACCGATCGCGCCTGCGGCCCGCCCGATCCAGACCAGAGCGGTTTTCATTTCGTCCCCTCCTGCCGCGGTCCCGCGGCGGCCAAGCCTGCCGTTCAGTCCGCCTTGTAGTGTCCCGAGCGACCGCCGCTCTTCTCGAGCAGGCGGATGCCCTCGATGCGCATGCCGCGATCGGCGGCCTTGCACATGTCGTAGATCGTCAGCAGCCCCGCGGCGACGGCGGTCAGCGCTTCCATCTCGACGCCGGTGCGATCGCGAGTCTCGACGGTGACCTCGATGGCGACGGCCGGTCCCTCGTCGACGTGGGCGAAATCGACGGCGACGCGCGTGAGCATCAGCGGGTGCGCGAGCGGAATGAGGTCGGACGTGCGCTTGGCAGCCTGGATCGCCGCGATGCGCGCGATCCCCAGCACATCGCCCTTCTTCGCCGTGCCGGCGCGAATCAGCGCGAGGGTGTTCGCGCTCATGGCGATGCGGCCGCCGGCGCGGGCGACACGTTGCGTTACATCCTTGGCGCCGACATCGACCATGTGCGCCTGGCCGGCACTGTCGAAGTGGGTAAAATGCAGGCCGGCCCCACCTTTCTGGCGCCGCTGCGAGAATTCGCCGCCGGACGCGGCGCGCGGCAGCCGCGCGCCCGGTACGGTGCCCGCCGCGGAGCTGTTTCTGCGCCTGGAGGCGGATCCTGGGTTGGACGGGCGCGGCATGAATACTTCGACGGCACTCGGCTGTCGCGGTGAACTCCTACGCGAGGGCGGCATCTTAGCATCAACGACCTTGAAGTCCCGGCTCGTGTCCGCACGCGCTTCCAGCCATCGCCCTCCCCGCAGGTTGATTGCGGCCTGCGTCGTCGCAGCGCTCGCCTGCGCGCCGCTTTCGCCGTCCGGCTACGCCCTGGCGCCGATTGCCGGTGCGGTGGCGCAGATCCTTCCTGACCTCGGCGACCCGTCGCAGGCCAGTCTCTCGCCGGCCCAGGAGCACAAGCTCGGCGAGGCGGTCGTCCGCCAGCTGCGCGCGAATGGCGACTACCTGAACGATCCCGAGGTCAACGACTACCTGAACGAGCTCGGCCACCGGCTGATCGCCGCGTCCACGGACGTCAAGACCGACTTCCATTTCTTCGCGGTAAGCGATCCAGGCGTCAATGCGTTCGCCCTGCCCGGAGGCTACGTCGGCGTCAACGCCGGGCTGATCCTGCTGACGCAGTCCGAATCCGAGCTCGCGAGCGTGCTCGCGCACGAGATCACCCACGTCACCCAGCACCACATCGCGCGCTCGATCGCGGCGCAAAAGGATTCGATGCTGATGTCGCTCGCCGGGCTCGCCGTCGCGATCCTCGCGGCCCGCGGCAGCGGCGCATCGAGCGGTGACGCCGCCTCCGGCGCGATCGCCGCCACGCAGGCCCTGAGCATCCAGCACGAGATCAATTTCACCCGCGACCAGGAGCGCGAGGCCGACCGGATCGGCTTCCAGCGTCTCGTGGCGGCGGGCTTCGACCCCACCGCGATGGCAACCTTCATGGAACGGCTGCAGCGCGCGACGCGGTTCGGTGCGGAAGCCGAGGTCCCATCGTACCTGCAGGACCACCCAGTCACCTATGAGCGCATCGCCGAGGCCCAGGCGCGCGCCGCGGGCATCCCGTACCGCCAGGTCGTCGATTCGCTCGACTACTACCTCGTGCGGGCGCTGCTGCGCAGCTACCAAGGCGAGCCCCGGGAGGCGGTCAGGTACTTCGACGACGCGCTCGCCGACCACAAATACAGCAACAAGATCGCGACGCAGTACGGGCTCGTCGCCGCGCTGCT